>DXHF01000430.1 GCA_019113605.1 Candidatus Paenibacillus intestinavium | reverse complement strand
GTCAGATGGAGCAGCGGCTACTGGAGGAAGTAAGATCTGTATTAGGCGTTTCCAATGTTGAACTAATAGAAGTTGAAAATAGCGGGGATAAGCTATGCGAAATTATTGAAACGGACAAAGGCTACTCTATTAAAATAGGTGAAATTAAAGGTAAAAGCTGCTTACTTTATATACATGAAAAGCCGATAACATTAATGATAACTTCAAAAAGAGTGTGGCTTAAAACACTTACTCGCTATGTTAGCGTACTATACGATAATTTTCTATTAATCGAAGATTTAACGCAACAGTTAGAGCAGGCAGTCTCGGAGCAGGTTTCCCCAACATGGCTTCTGCGCTTTATGTTTCAATTGTCCGAAAATGAGCGAAAGCGTCTTGCGCAGGATTTACATGATTCCGCACTTCAGGAGCAAATTATTTGGTATCGCAAGCTCGATTTGCTTATAACTGATAAATCGCTGAATGAGGACATTAAAGGTCAGCTTAGCTTAATTTCGGAAGGGCTACTCGATGTCGTCTATCAATTGCGCATTACATGCAATGAGCTCAGGCCGCCTATGCTGTTAAAGGATGGACTTATATCTTCTCTCGAAGCGTTATTTTCGTTCACACAATTGCGTTCAGACTATCGTATCCATTTGGATGCTGAGTCCTTCCAATATAAGCTGACAGACGATATTCTAATTAACTTATATCGTCTCGTACAAGAGCTACTGGCCAATGCTTCCAAGCATTCCTCGGCTACGGAGGTTCGTATTGCAATCTCCAGCTCAGAGGAGCAAATTAGTCTACTGTATGAGGATAATGGAGTTGGCATGGATCTTACTCTGAATGGGAATTCACTTGAAAGCATGGGTATGTATGGAATGAGGGAACGGGTTCGCAGCATGGAAGGAACGATTCAATTTCGTTCGTCCGCAAATGAAGGCTTGGCTGTTAATATAGCTATACCCGCACAGTAGTGGTTCGTACTAAAAGAGATTGATCAAAAATAGATAAGGGGCAGGTATTGTGATTCATATTTTGCTGGTTGATGATCATCCTTCTGTTATGGAAGGTACCAAAATGATTCTCGAGCAAGAAGGAGATATGAAGGTTTTCTTAGCGAATTCCGCTGAGGAGGTGCTAGAAATGGTAGCCACGCAATCTTTTCATGTTATGCTATTCGATTTCCATATTGCTGATGTTAATGGGATTGATCTAGCCGAGCAGGTGCTGCGAATGAATGAGGAAGCTATTATACTCATTTATACTGGCTTTGAATTCAATAATCATTTTAATTTAATGGTCGAAACGGGGATCTTTGGATTTATTCCGAAAACAACGACTAGAGAACAGTTGGTTACTTCCGTTCGCTGTGCCTTGAGAGGTGAGGTTATACTCCCATTCGCCTTGGTTAAACAGCTGAGAAGAACGATGCTAAGTGAAACAGCGGCCACTGAAGAACAGACAGCAATTCAAATTAGCAGCAATGAATATGAAATATTGAAGCAAATCTCTAAAGGAAAGAGTAACAGAGAAATTGCTGAGATTGTATTGATGGGTCAACGCTCATTGGAATACAGCTTAACAACGTTATTTCAGAAGCTTAATGTGAAATCAAGAATGGAAGCAGTTCTAAAGGCTAAGCAGCTAGGTATATTGAAGGATTCCGACTTAGAGGCTTAGTTGAATTAGAAGGAAGGATTAGCTTCGCTAAAAACTCCCGCTCACAATAATGTGAGCGGGAGTTTTTGCGTGCTACAGAATACTAATCTAGCTACTTCAGCAAATAATTATGCCGATTGCGAGGCAGCGCATATTTATTTGCGTGGTCACGCCATATTTATTCGGTTACCAAAAAGTACGAGTAGCTTATGATTGGTATAGTGCTTAATAATCAAAAATATTAAAGATGAGGTGTCGGAACATGAAATGGATATATAATCTGAAAACGGCAGTAAAATTAGTTTCTGCATTTGTAATTATTGCTATTATTTTATGTGTGGTTGGAATTTATGGTGTCGGTAATTTAGGTAAAATGGATAAAACTATCGGGGATATGTATGAAAATCGCTTAACACCGATTGCGGATTTAAACACTGCACATCAATATCTGATCGAAAACAGAGTTTATATTCGAGATATTAACACAACAGCAAAAACAGCAGCAAAGAAGAACGAATTCAAAGAAATGATAAATAGTAATCTTCAAAAAGTTGAAGAACTGCTTGTGAAATACAATAAGCCAGGTCTTCGTGAAAAGGAAACAGAAATACTTAAAGACTATGAGGCAGCATGGCTGACATATGAAGCAGGTTTAGAAACAGCGATTAAATTGAATGATACCGGTATTAGTCCAACTGATTATACGGATCATTTACTTACAGGTGGATTGCAGGATGCTACTGAAAAAGTAGTTGGAATGATGGGCGACTTGATAACTATCAATCTGGAACGAGCTGATGAGGCAAACGCGGATGCGTCCGAGTTATATCAATCGACGCGCAATATTACGATTATAATTGTGATCATTGCATCCATTGCTAGTATCGGTTTTGGTGTCTTCATCTCACAAATTATAGCAAGACCATTACGTCGAGTGGTAGAGTTGGTAGGTAAAGTAGCAGACGGAGATTTAAGTGAAACATCGGATATTAATACCAAAGATGAGACGGGTGTACTGGCGAGTTCAGTCAATAATATGATTTTGACTTTAAGAAAGACGATAGGCGGGATTCTTGTCTCTGCGGAAAGTGTCTCAGCGGCGGCACAACAAATTTCGGCAAGTACAGAAGAGGTTGCTAGCGGAAGCGTGAGCCAAGCAAACGCATCTCATACGATGAGTGAGTTGTTCCGAGAACTGTCAGTAGCTATTAATTCCGTAGCGCAAGGGGCGGAGCAGGCATCTGAGCTTTCGGATACAGCAATGCGTATTGCAGAAGACGGTGGTAGAGTTGTTAACAGTTCTATTCAAGGAATGACTAGAGTTAGTGATCAAATGTCTCACTTGGAAGAGGATTCACAAAAAATTGGAGAGATCATTGATGTTATCGATGAGATTGCGGAACAGACTAATCTTCTCGCGCTCAATGCGGCAATTGAGGCAGCTCGCGCCGGAGATCAAGGACGCGGATTTGCGGTTGTTGCGGATGAAGTAAGAAAGCTTGCTGAGCGAAGTAGTGAAGCAACAAAGCAAATTACGACGATTATTAAAGGGATGCAAAATAATACACATGAAAGCGTAAGTGCAGTAGAAGAAGGGGTTGCCTCATCGCAGAAAACGGGTGAAGCACTGGAGCAAATTATGAGAGTTGTCAATGAGACGGCAGAGAAAGTTATGGAGATTGCTGCAGCGAGTGAGGAACAAGCGGCTCAATCGGCAGAGGTTCTGCAATCCATCGATAGTATTTCTGCGGCTACTGAGGAATCGGCAGCAAGCAGCGAGGAAACAGCATCGACAGCACAATCATTGGCTCATCTAGCTGAGGAATTGAATAACTCCGTATCACTTTTCCGAATTAAGTAATTTGGATTGCAAGAAGAGGAATAGAAGGAGGATTGTTCGTATGATCAGAAAAAAGTCAGTGATAACGATTAAAACGCGATTGATTATAGCCTTTATGGCTATTCTCGTATTGCCTTGTGCGGCTATCGGTTGGTTTTCCTATCAGAAGGCTGCGGACGAGGTAACTGACCAAATTATGTCGAATGCGCTACAAGGTATTCAAATATCGAATAATCAGATTACAGATGTAGTTACTTCAGCTGCATCAGATATGGATTACCTCGCCAATCGCATTCATTCAGGAATGGTTGAAGGTCAGAAAAGTCCACAAATTCGTGAAATATTAAATCAATATATGGCTCTACACCCAGGTTTTATATCTGCTTATCTAGGAACGGAGGACGGACTTATGCTTCGTTCTCCGAATCAGCAAATGGAGAAAGGTTATGATCCTCGGGTAAGAGATTGGTACACTAAAGCGATGGCTGATCCAACGAAGGCGATCATTAACAAGCCTTCTGTATCGGTTGCTGCGAACGAAATTGTAGTTGTTTCTTCAAAGGCAGTAAGCGATAAATCTGGAGTTATAGCAGGTAATATTAGTCTTAAGGCGTTAGGTGAGCTCGTTAGTCAGATGAAGATTGGCAAAGCTGGTTATGTAACTATTTTTGACGGAGAGCAGAACTTTCTGATTCATCCAACAAGAGAGCCGGGAACAATAGCAACGGATGAGTTTATCGCTGATTTTTATAAAGCGGATGCTGGCGTTGTCAATTATACGTTTGAAGGCGCGAAAAAAAGAGCGGTATTTATGACAAATGAATTGACTGGCTGGAAAATAGTCGGCAGTATTGAGCTGGCAGAAATTAGCCAAGCGACGCGTAGCATTATGTATACAGCACTTATCGTAATTGCTATCGCACTCTTACTAGGCGCCGCCATTATTTACGGTATTATCCGTTCAATCACGCTGCCACTGAAGCAATTAATGCATGCGACAGAGAAAATGGCTGAAGGTGATTTGACGGAGGAAGTGACGATTCGTTCCCAGGATGAAATCGGACATTTAGCGGAATCGGTCAACCATATGATCCATAATTTGCGTGAATTGATCGGAGGAGTATCTGGCAGCTCGCAAAATGTCGCTTCAGCATCTGAACAAATTTCAGCAACGACGGAAGAAATTGCGAAAGGTAGCGCTGTGGAGGCTGAAGCAACACAAATTATACAAGAACAGTTCAGTGAGCTGACGCTTGCGATCCATTCGGTTGCAAGAAGCGCAGAGGATGCGGCGGGATTAGCAGCCAGTACAACGTTAATTGCCCATGCAGGCGGCGAGCAGGTCAGTCACTCTGTCGACAGCATGGAGCAGGTCAGTTCACAGATGGAGCGGCTAGAAGAGGATTCCGTTAAAATCGGCGAAATTATTGAAGTCATTAATGATATTTCGGAGCAAACGAATTTACTTGCTTTGAATGCCGCTATTGAAGCAGCGCGTGCTGGAGAACAAGGAAGAGGTTTCGCTGTCGTTGCTGATGAAGTGCGCAAGCTAGCGGAACGAAGCGGAAAAGCTGCGACGGAGATTACAAAAATTATTAAGGGTATGCAAACAAACACGCATAATAGTGTATTGGCAGTAGCTAGCGGTGTTAGTCAATCCCACGAGACTGGCCAAGCGTTCAAGGAAATTATAGCGATGATTAGTGATACTGAGCAGAAGGTTAATGAGATTGCAGCGGCGAGCGAAGAGCAAGCAGCGCAGGCGGAAGAGGTTATGCGATCGATAGAAAGTATTTCGGCTGCTAGTGAAGAAGCTGCGGCAGCAGCAGAGGAAACGGCAGCGACCTCATACTCAATGGCTCAGCTTGCTGAAGACTTGATTGATTCGATCTCTATTTTTAAAGTGAATAAATAAGTAAGGGGGATTAGGAGGACTATGCAGACAATAGGGCAGGAGCAATATATCGAGTTTGCTATTGAAAAAGAGCAATACGGCATTTCCATACAGGATATTCATGAAATTATTAAGATGCAGGATATTACGCAAATTCCAAACGTGAAGCATTATGTAGAAGGTGTCATCAATCTCAGGGGGAAAATTGTACCTGTCATTAGTCTACGGAAATTTTTTGGAATGGAAGTAAAGGATTATTCGAGAGCGACCCGTGTGATCGTGGTTCATCATCAGGAGGATACTGTAGGAATTATTGTCGATCGGGTCAACAAAGTGACGACGTTCACGGATATTCAGCCGCCCCCAGAGCGAGTTGGCGGTATCGACGGAAATTATTTCGTCGGCATCGGTTTGACGAACGATGGTCTTGTAGCTATCTTAAAGCTCAATGAAGTGCTACTTCATGAACGGGAGTGAATGAGCGATGTTATCAGAATATAAAGAGGTCTTCCTAGAGGAGCTCGAGGAACAGCTGCAGGTGATGGATGAGGTTATTATGCAGCTTGAGCAAGATGGTGAAACGGAGCAGGTCGTGCAAAGCTTGTTTCGAGCCGCGCATACACTAAAAGGATCGTCGGCCGCGATGGGCTATGAGGATATGAAGCAATTAACCCATGAGATGGAGCATTTGCTTGATCAGGTTAGATGCAATGTATTAGCAGTGACAGCGCCCTTAATTGATCTTCTTTTTCAATCGCTGGACTGTCTGAAGAAACTCAGAGAAGATATATTGCGTAATGATGCCTCGGAGACAGATATTTCCCAATATGTGCAAAATTTGCGGGCTTTTGTAGCTGCTCCAATTGAGCCAGTGGCATTGCCGCAGGAGGTTAGCTTCTCTAGCCTACCTGAATTGAGCCTGCAGCAAAGGCTGAAAGTGCAGGAAGCTCAGGATGATGGGCTGCTTGTACACTGGATTCGTGTTAAGCTGTCTCCTGATTGTGTTATTAAAGGAGCGCGTGTTTACGTGATCCATTCCAATTTGAGCAGCTGGGGCGAGGTTTATTATACTTCACCTGATATTGATGGACTTGAGGAGCAAACCAATGATGCTCAAGATGAATTCCAATTTCTATATGCGGGCACACAGAGCGGAAAGGAGCTACAGGAGCTCACAGCTAGACTGACCGAAGTAGATTACGTGGATACGATTCTGTTTCCAGATGAAGCTAACATTGCAGAGGAACATGTCAACGCTAGCTATGCGATCAGACAAGGAAACGCAGAAGCTACTACTGCAACGCAAACGAATATAAGCTCATCTAAGTCGCCAACGATTCGAGTAAGCGTCGATCGGCTAGACCATCTAATGAATTTGGTCGGTGAGCTTGTCATAGACCATACGCGTATCAATCAGGTGGAGCGGATGCTAAGAAGCAATAATGTGGATGAATCGGTAGAGGGGCTTAGTCAGGTGTCTGATCATCTCTCCCGCATTATCGCTGATTTGCAGGATAGCGTAATGAAAGCAAGGATGCTGCCGATTGAGCAATTGTTTAATCGATTTCCACGCATGATACGTGATCTAACTCGTGATTTGGGTAAGGATATTGAACTGACAATCGGAGGCAAGGATACGGAACTAGATCGGACGATTATTGAGAAAATTGCTGATCCGCTTATTCATTTAATTCGGAATGCTGTTGATCATGGGATAGAAATGCCCCAGCAGAGGGTGCTGTCAGGGAAGTCACGCAAGGGAAGCCTGCAGATTAGAGCGGCACATGAGGATAATTTAGTCGTGATCTATGTAGAAGATGACGGCGCAGGTATCGATCCTGAGAAAATGAAGCAGTCTGCATTGAGAAAAGGGATTATTACCGTCGAAGAAGCGGAAGCACTAAGTGATCGCGAAGCGATTGAACTAATTTTCAGACCAGGTTTCTCTACTGCCAGCAGTGTCAGTGATGTTTCTGGGCGCGGTGTAGGTATGGATATTGTTAGAAGTCATATTCAGAAACTGAACGGCTTAATTGATATCGAGACAAAGCTTGGAGAAGGAACACGCTTCAAGATCAAGCTTCCATTAACGCTAGCCATTATTATTGGATTGCTTGTTAAGTTGGGTGATCAGACTTTTATCATTCCGATGGGCAATATTGCTGAGATTGTTAGAATATCGCATGATGAAATAACGATGGTGCGCGGACAGCCGGTTATTTTATTACGTAATCAAATCATTCCGATTGTTTGGCTCCATGATCGTTTTAATATACGACGAGCAGAGCAGATGAAGGACAATATTCAATTAGTTATTGTCGGTTCTGCCGAGAAAAGAATGGCGCTGGCTGTTGATGAACTGATCGGCAATCAAGAAATTGTTATTAAATCGCTCGGCTCATATATTGGCAAGGTTGAAGGTATCGCAGGCTCGACTATATTAGGCGATGGTAAAGTCGCTTTAATTCTTGAGGTGTCGGGGATTATTAATCAACGATAAAGGAAGAGATGTAGTGATTAAAATAAAGGTGCTCGTTGTGGATGATTCAGTATTTATGCGTAAGTTAATTTCACGTTTAATTGAAGAAGATCCGACATTGGAAGTGGTAGGCACAGCCCGCAATGGAAAAGAGGGTGTTCAGCTTGTTAAGGAGCTACGGCCAGATGTTGTGACGATGGATATTGAGATGCCTGAAATGACTGGACTCCAGGCTTTAACGATCATTATGGATCAACGGCCGACACCGGTACTGATGCTGAGCTCGCTTACTCAAGATGGAGCGAGCGCAACGATTACAGCACTGCAAAATGGAGCAGTAGACTTTATCTCGAAGCCATCTGGTCCGCTTTCGCTTGATTTAATCAAGGTGAAGGAAGAGCTGATCACCAAAATTAAACTGGCTGCACAAGTGCCAATTAGACAAGTATTTGCGAGCAAAAGAATGGCTGAAAGAGTAGCCTTAGAGCCAAAGATTGATGCGCTGAATGGTCTGTCCAAGCAATTTGATCAGATTGTAGCATTAGGGACATCTACGGGAGGACCAAGGGCGCTTGAAACGGTTATTACTGCTTTGCCTGCAAATTTCCCATATCCGCTTCTAGTTGTGCAGCATATGCCGCCCAAGTTCACTAAGTCATTAGCTGATCGGCTAAATCGCATAACGAATGTTCATGTAGTTGAGGCGGAGGATAATCAGCTGCTAGTTGGCGGAACTGTTTATATTGCTCCAGGCGATTCGCATATAACAGTTGTGCAATCTGCTAGGGAATATAGAGTTAGGCTTAACAAAGGACCGCTTGTTAATGGACACCGTCCTTCGGTTGATGTGTTGTTTCACTCTGTTGCCAAGCTAAAGATTCCGAAGCGGCATTTTATACTTATGACAGGAATGGGGAGCGATGGTGCGGATGGGATGTATGAGGCCAAAAAATTAGGCGCCTATTCAACAATCGCGGAATCCAAAGAAACCTGTATTGTATATGGTATGCCGAAATCAGCCGTCGAGCTAGGCTGTGTAGATTATATAATTCCTGTGCATCAAATAACTTCAAAGCTATTGAGAGTTACAGGAGTCCAGAAACATTAGCTTATAAAAAATCTAAGAGTGGGGGGTTCTTTACTTGTTTTTTAATGGTAGTACGATAGAAAAAACAATGATGATGGGTTTCCTGTTTCAAGGGTTTTGGGATAGATGGATTGTTAATGGTATTCCTAAAGCGACGGTGGAAGAACTGCGCCAGCGGGTATATCGTTTGGAAGAGTGGATTCAAATTGTGCAGCGGCAAGCAGAAAGTTTCGAGCAGCATGCAGTTAGCACAGTTGGTCTGAATTCAGCGGACGAAGCAAAGTGTTATTATCGAATGGCTGGCATGCACTACAGTTTTATCCAATGGATGCTCCCTGAAAGCGGCACGGAGAAACTGGAATGGTATAAGCGATGCAAGGAAATGCATGAGCAAGCAGATAAGTTTGTAGTAGATCAAATCATCAATATGGTTATACAGATTGAAGGCAAGGATTGTTACGGTAGAATACGTGTTCCTGCAAATGCTAAGGGCTGTGTTATTATTTTTAATCCGATCGATGCCTCCAAGGAAGAGCTAATCCAGTATGAGGATCATTTTGCAAAAATGGGTTTTGTTTCGATCAGTTTCGATGGACCGGGGCAAGGCGAGACTTATGCTATGAATGGATATAAAGCGACCCGTCTGAACTGGGATTTGTTTGTGAATGAAGTCATCGATTTTGCGGCATCGCAATATCCGGAGCTTCCACTCGTATTATTTGGTAAAAGTCTAGGTGGGAATTGGGCGATTCAAGGCAGTAGCCATCCTAAGGTAGGAAAAACAGTAGTTATAAGCCCGATTGTTATCGAAGGACACAAATTCAAATTACCTGACTATGTTAAAGAACGTCTTTCATATATTATTGACGGTGATCAAGAGAGTCTATTAGCGGACATAGAGAGCTTTGACGGTAAAGGTTCGATACTGTTAGTTCACGGTGAGCAGGATCATCTCGTCAAGGATGAACATATGTATGAGTTATACGATAAACTTCCAATGAAAAAACAATTAATCCAATATAAAGATGAAGGCCATTGCTGCACACATCGAATAGATGAAATATTGAAGACGGCGAGTGAATGGTATGTCTCGTAATTACTCTCCATCTGCTACTGCCCAGTAGGGCACTTTACGAAAATTAATACACAGCGTTCAATAATTATGAGGGTAACTCAAAAGCTGATTAATAGCTTTTGAGTTACCTTTATTTCGTATTCATATAAAAAGGAAGCGCATACACTTGGAAATAGTTGTAAATACCTACTGAACAATCGTATAAACAGGTGTTTTATAGTATCTATTTAGGTCGTTATGCCCTGTTGCTCGCCCTTAATTATTAGGTATCCTTTTAAGGAGATAAATTTAGGTTAAGGTAGCAACAAAAAGATTGTAGGAGGAAAATCATTGAATAAAATAGCGATTTTCGTAGTGTCAGCAATGTTGGTTTTAGGATTGACTGCGTGTGGAGCAGAGAATACTGGTGGTAGTAATGGAAATAAACAGGGGAACAGTGTAGAACAATCTCAAGGTTCTGGAAATGCAGAAACAAACAAAATTCCAACTGTAGAGGAATTGATTGAGAAATCAACGGTTGCAAGTGCCGAACTGCAAAGCTTCTCCATGGATATGAAAATGAAACAAAATATTATCATTACTCAAGGCGAAGAAACACAAGAGCAAAAGGTTGATATGACGATTAAATCAGATTTTATTAAAGATCCTTTGAAAATGGTTCAGGAAATTGTTATGGAAATGCAAGAAGGTAATCAACTGATGACACAATATGTTACAGAAGAAGGTATTTTCACTCAAGTTGATGGAACCTGGTATAAGCAACCAGATGCAGCTTTGGCAGAAATGATCGCGAGTCTAGAGGATTCTGTAAAGCCAGAAAAGCAATTGGAAAACTTTAAAACGATCGCTCAGGACACAAAAATTACTGAAGAGGGCAGCGATTATGTTATGACCGCAGAATTGTCTGGGGACAGCGTAAAAGAGCTTGCCAAATCATTAATGGGCCAAAGTGGCGGTAATAGCGAAGAAGTGGCAGCAATGATAGATGCTATGAACATTAATAGTATTAAAGTACTGTCAGCAATGAATAAAGAAACTTTCTTGCCTACGAGATCCGATGTTGTCATGCAGGCGGAAATGGAGCAAGAAGGTATGAAGTTTACATTAGACATGGACATAACTAGCACATTGGGCAAGTATAATGAGGTTGGGGAAATTAACGTGCCTCAAGAGGCGTTGGACGCTCCTAGTATGTAATAATGAATGGATTTGAGAAAGAGACGTCATTACTCTGAATGGTAGAGTAGTGACGTCTCTTTGTTTTTATTATTTTTCCGAGGCTTGTATATGTATTATATAATTCTTATAGTTCAGTAAGAAACAAAGTTATTGGATTGAGTGTAAGTCATAAAATGAGTTATTTCGATGGTTTTGCAAAAGCTCAGGACAACAACCCTGAGCTTTTGCATGAATGATATGATATTTCGGTTGCCTAGTTATTGAACAGGTCCGGCAAAATATTGTAAATATACTGGTTCTGCCAAGACCAAGCATGTGTACCGCCATCAGCATTAAGGAAATAGAAATTCCCTTTCTTCGTATCAGACGAATAGATAAAGACATCCGTTAACTGCTTCATCGCATCGATCTGAGGCTTCAAGTTCGGATACGCGATATCTAGGTTTCCGGTAGCACTAAAGATGTAATAGTCCTGCGGTTTGTATCCGGACTCTTTTACAACGTTTGCAAGGTATTCCGCAGTTTCCTTCGGCTTGATGCCGCCACCTCTCTGTTCAATGATCCAGCTGTCGCCACTTAACGGTATATAATATTTGAAATAGTCTAGGGCATGGATAAAGGTATACCACGTGGTGACCGAACCCATAGAGAATCCGCCGAATGCCCGATGCTCTCTAGACGCTTGTAAATCTTCCAAGCTTCCTGATTTGGCGTAAGTATTGTACTTTTTTTCTACCAATGGAACAATGGTGTCGATTAGTTCTTCGTGGAAGAAAGCGACATCGTTTTTACCGCCATTGACGGTAGGCGTTACCACGATTAGCGGTTCAATATCGCCTCTTGCAATCATATTATCTAAGATTTTCATCATTTCTCTGCTCTGTCCAGGTCCACCGAAGATGAGATCCTCATTCTCGCCGCCACCATGCATCAGATAGAGAACATTGTATTTTTTATTCGTTGCGGAGGGGTCATAACCGTAAGGTAGGTAGACGTGTAATTTTTTGTCATCTATCCCTTCCGTCAAATTAGGCGTTTGGTAATATAAACTTTCAATTTTACCTGGTTTGTCGTTCGCCATTCGATATTCATCCGGGACCGGCTTGAAGTATTTCTCATTCGCCGCTTCCTCGGTCATTTCTAACTTGCTAATTGCAGCTTTAATCGCGGCATAATGTTCATCAATTTGCTTCTGATTAACTTTATTGCCGTTGAGTACGCTTTCAGAAACAACGCTAACAATGGCATCCGTTACAATATTGGCATTTTTGTAAAGCTTGAAATCAAGCTTCAGCGTACTTTTGATCAAATTCATGAGATCATAGGGATTCAGACCGCTAACATCACCTTTTGACTTTCCGGTAAGTAAGATTTCGCCGAATGTGGTTGGATCAATCCATGCGTTACCTGTTGCGTCAAACACATTAATGCTACCTAAACGCTCTGTTCCTATTGCTTCGTTAATCTGCAATTCGATACCAAGAACGGTGCCATTTGCCGGTACAGTTTTCAGAGCAATTCTTGATTCGATAACATATCCATCTTTTACTTTTCTCGCGGAAGTATAATATCTGTCGGCATCTCCGTTGTCTACGGATAAGGTGTTTTCGTAATTGACGCGGAAATGCAAATCGTCCGCACCGTATTCTTTAGTTTTGTCGTTGTTCTCGTCAAGGAAAATTTCCATCGAATCTTGCATATGTGGTGTTGCGGATTGGACGGATAGATTTTTATCTTTGACCTCTGTTAAAATATAAAGTGCGCGATCATCCCATAATGCTTTGAACGTAGCCGATGTATCGATATTGCTAGATATATGCTTTGGTAAGACTACCTGTGCCTCATTCCAAATAGGGTCTACATTACCGTCAATGGTCGGCGAACCGTAATAGGCCACCATTTTTCCACTGGAATCGAAACCATTTTTATCCACGGTAATTTTTTTAGGATCATGCTTCATAGGTTTCTCCTTAACATTGACTTTTGCTGCGAGGACTTGCTTCTTTTTATTGACTGTATAAACATAAGTAATTGTTGCCGAACCGACTCCGACAGCTTCAACGCGCCCGTTATTATCCACAACAGCGACGGACTTTTTGTCGCTACTCCATTGATAGTCGGCACCCTTTTGCTTATTTACAACTTCAAACGTATAGGTTTCGCCGACTGATAGTGAGATAGTACCCTTCTGTTTGAATGCCGGCTTGACCTGGGCTGAAGCGGCAGAGACCTCAGGTATTGAACCTAGTGAATTCATGAATACTAAGGCTACAACAGTTAACATCATCATAACGGGTTTAAGTAATTGTTTTGTTTCTTTTTTCAAAATGCTTTCCTCCTTATTAATTTCAGAGTCAGACATCATTCTTCAAAAACTCATATTCTCTTCCCACAAATGATATTAGATCGGGTTTTCTCTGCCATCAATCACACCTTTCATAGTAATGTTCTCTAAGTTGCAATTTCGTTTTAGCTTACGCGTGAATCGTACCGCCAATTGTTAAAAATGTCAATATATTATTAGTAGCAATCGTCAGCTTGACAATATCACTTCCATTCCGTATTAATAAAGTATTACGACTGGGAATGGGACGGATGAAAATGTCAACAATTAAAGAAATAGCAGAACGAACGAACCTATCTATAGGGACAGTATCGATCGTGCTCAATGGGCGCGGTAATGAAATGCGAATCTCGAAGAAAACGCAACAGCGGATTTTAGAAGCTGCACAGGGAATCGGGTATTTGCCGAACGTCTCAGCAAGACGATTAAGACAATCGAATGCACGGAATATTCCTGCCATTGCTACCTTTTGGCCTTCTGATCTTTCGTCAGAGTTGTTGGGGCGGTTCTTTGTGGGAGCTCAGAGCTCGATTCTGGAACAAGAGTTTGAATTCGAGATGACCATCCAGCCTTACAAGAAGAATCAGATTCATAGAATTAAGGAAATTTGTGATCAAGGCAGCTACCATGGAGCGATATTGACGGGTATCTCTGCAGAGGAGCAACGTTACCTAGAAGAACATCCTTTAAACTTGCCAACCGTAATGTTTAATCGCCAGAGCAGTAGCTATAGCTGTGCCCATGTAGATACGTACGAGATTGGTCGAAAATCAGCTGAATTGTTCGCGATCCGTGGGCATAAAAAGGTCGGTACGATTGTGCCAGATCATCTTGTGAATTCGGAAAACAATCTGCGCTTCACTGGATTTGTAGAATCGTGTATGGAGTATGGACTCGAACTGGAGGAGCGCCATATCCAAATTGCGCCGATGACGATGGAGGGCGGAAATGCGGCAGCCAAAAGGATTGTAGAGGGAGTTAGCGACCTACCAACCGCGATATTCTTCCCGCTTGGGCTCATGGCTGTTGGAGCCCTTCCTGAATTCCATCGTGCAGGTGTCCGAATACCCGATATGATGGAAATCTTAACGTACGGTGATCATGATGCAGAGAAATACAGCATTCCTTCCCTAACGACGGTGAAGCTACCCGTTGAGGAAATGGCTGCTGCATGTATTCGCCTGGTCATGTCGCGGATTCTCGATTGTTCGTCCGAACCGAAATCACTCGTTTTCGACACGCCGTTCATCTTCCGTGAGTCCTGCGGGGGCTTTGGGCAGCAGATAGAGTAAATATTTCGTTCGAACAGACTCATCATCGGACAATCTATTGAAATATTTTGTGCATTAATATAGTGTCATGTTAAACAATATGGCATAAAAAAGCTGTCGAGAATTTCTCGGCAGCTTAAGTAGGCTATTCTTCATATTATTTTTCCAAGTGACCAACCATTTTTTTTTCTTTCCACATTAACGTAATGACAAGACCGATGAACAAAATAACAGCGGAGAAGAGATACGGATAGTTGATGTTGACATCAAATAATATTCCGGCTGACGCGGGTCCGACGATTGTGCCAAGGCTTGTATATGTTGAGTTCATTCCAGCGATAAATCCTTGTTCTTGTTCGGCAGATTTTGATAAATAAGTCGTTAATGCTGGGCGTAGCAGGTCAAATGCGAGAAAGATGAAACAAGTTATGAGCAAAACGGATAAATAGCTAGAGACCATCGTGGATGCCACTGCTAATACTACACCAGCAATTAAGCATATTTGGATGAGTTTCTTTTCGCCGAGTTTATCGACCATTTTACCGAACATAAACACTTGAACGGCAACGCCGAAGATTGCGCTTATTGTAATAACGGTAGCAATATCTTTTGCTGTAAAACCGAATTTATGATCAGAATAAAGACTGAATACAGTTTCATATGCAGATAACCCAAAAGCTAATACAAATACAATAATAAAGGCAATAATATATATTGGATGAAGCGATCGCTTGAGATCAGTTAGTAAATTGGTATCTTTTTTAAGTTTACTGATATCTAATAGTTGCTGTTTAGTCAGTGGCTCTTTGAGAATAAACAGTGATGAAATTCCTGTTATTAATGCGAAGCCAGCAGCAAAGTAGAATGGGGCACGTACACCTAGCTCAGCAATAAATCCTCCAATACCTGGGCCAATAATAAAACCGGTACTAATGGCTGCAGAAATATAGCCCATCGCTTTCGGTCTTTCCTCTACTGAAGTAATATCTGCAATAAAAGCAGTTACGGCAGGCATTATAAATGCACCACTAATCCCTCCTAGAATTCTGGAAAAATAAAGAACAGATACATGTGTACCTATACCAAAAATCACCTCCGAAATAGCGAAGAGGAATAAGCCGATGATAATCATTTTCTTTCTACCATAAGTGTCAATCCATCGTCCTGCGAGGGGAGACATAAGTAATTGTGCGAACGCAAAGGCCGCCATAAGATACCCCATTGATTGACCTGATAAATGCATCATATTCATATAGGATGGCATAACAGGGACGATAAGCCCGACACCTAAAAATACAATGAATATATTACTTAATAGGATGAGTAAAACTGTTTTTTGTTGTTTTAATGGTTTCGTCATGAAGAAATACCTCTCTTTTGTAAAATCATAGCTGTGAAATACCTCTCCAAAATACGGTCCATGAGGCATTTAGTTTATCATTTAAGCGTTGTTCATTATTTCCATAAACAAGCTCTAGCATGATCGAATCAACGATACCTAAGAACGCAAGCGTAGGTATGGAGGCTGTATCTCTCATGATGGCGTTGGCATCGATCCAATCTTGAAATTTGCTTTCAAGTACGGTTTGAATTTTTTCTTCCGTATCGATGATCTCCTCATCAATCGCTGCTGCAAGATGGTGAGGTGGGAAAAAGGACATACGTAGCCAAAATTTTAACTGTTCACTCTGCTGAAACAAATCAATGACCAAATGTAGATATCCTAATAAATCTGCTTTCGGATTTTGAGTATCCACGGTACTCAAAAATTTTAGCTTCGATGAGATTTCTGTCTGTTTGGCATCTTGTAAAACTTGTAGAAATAGATCATCTTTCCCTTTGAAATGAGCATAGAGAGACTGTTTCTTCAAGCCGACATGCTCAGCAATTTGAGACAGAGATGCTCCTTCATAGCCATGAATTGTGAAAAATCTTAACGCGACTTCTTTAATTTCTTTACGTTTCAATAAATCCACCTCTTTTTAACGAACGTTCGTCAGTTATTCTATCAAATTTTTTTTGTTTATGCAATTGTTAATTGAAAGATGATTATATCTATACAAGACAATACGAGGTAGATAGCTCTATCTAAATATGAACGTCAGTAGCTTTACTCTCCAAACTGCAAAATGATATGATTGATAGCGGGTGGTGTAGAGGATGAATAACGAAACGAACAATGAAAAAAATGAAAATCAAGGGACGTTTTCAATAGAAAAATGGAATGAACTAATTAACGCAGTTCAGCATAATGGTTTTGTTTCGTTAAGAACATACTTCGATGAAGTGACAGGTCGTGTATGGAACCATGAAGCTTTTGGTCCCATGTTAATTTATTCAGTGAAGGACGATTCTAAAAACGATTATGAATGTGGTTTTTTTCTTCGCGAACTGATTGGGAAGTACCAATCCGGAAAAGATCCATCACAATGGATGGCTTCCTTTTTTATCGAGCTGATGAAGACGGAAGGTGGAAATTCACTTCCGATACCTCCAAAAAGTGACGACGAAGCCAAAGCCATTATCGATCATCAAATTCTCGCACCATGTATAGCTGCGGTGAAAGAAGAATTTGCTCCGGAGCAGGTTCATGCAGGCTTGGAATGGAATCAGGAGCATGGTCCTGTATTTAAAGCAGGATTTCCGTCTATTAAAGAAGGAAATAATGTTTGTGCTTTTAAAATTGATTTATTGATCATGCATGTATTGCTGAATCGCGATCCTTCCGAATTGCTGCTTCAAGGTTTGTACAAAATTCGTGAGGAGCAAGGTGTGGAACAAACAAGTGAAGTACATTGATATGTGGGGATAGTGGGAAGCTACCGCATGTCATGAAAGAGTTCAGCGGTTAGATCCCACTAGTCTCCACAAAAAAAACGGCAGAGATGCCGTTTTTTTTGTTTTTATTTGGTTATGTTGTAGTACACCTAATTACCAATGATGAATTAAGAAGCTACAAACTCGTAGTAACCTGTTTTTCACGTTGCTGACTAAGAGACGAAGTAAGTTGGACAATCCGGTAGGTCACTTCAGCAAAGAGAATTCCCCCAAACACATCGATGAGTGCATGCTGCTTGGTGAACACAGTGGAAATGATAATAAGCCACAACAGTGTGTACATAAAGAACCTAACAGACCGTCTGACAACTAAATCACGTTTTAACGTAATGAATAGCAAGTAACTCGTTAAACAGTGAACGCTCGGGAAACAGTTCAAGGGCGCGTCAGACTGGTAAATAAAATTAACAAGCGTGCTTGCCAAATCTGTGCTAACAACATCAGGTCGAGGTACATAGGTAGGGAAAAACCAGAAAACGACATTACACGTCATGACTGAAACATTATAGATCAATAGTGTACGCCAATAAAGACTACGATTTTTAAACGCTAAATATATAAAACTAAGGTACAGAACAGGCATCCAGCTTATATAAGGGAAGATGAACCATTTCACAAAAGGAATTTGTGTATCAATCCAGGAATAATTAAAAATAATGTCGGGTCCGACATTGCTGGCAATCCCCATATAAATAAGCCCCTGAAAAGGGATGGATAGAATACCCAATAGATGCTTCCATTTATTAAACCACATTTTCATTGTAAGTCCTCGCTTGATTTCCATGAATTTTTTTTTCTAAGCTGTAAACGGTAACAGCGTAATACATATTTGTCAATGCAATGTTGTTTATTTAAGTGGTGATTTTCAAAGTTATTTTCCATATTTAATAATAAATTATTCACAATAGTGTGTGTCGTACAGTATAATGAAATTAGGAGTTGATCACATGGTGAATATTCAAGAGACAATAAATGGATTAACGCATGAATTAAGACGCGGCACGCTCATTATTAGCGTACTTAGTCAATTATCTGAACCGCAATATGGTTACTCGCTCGTATCTGTATTGGAAGAGAAAGGTATTAGCATTGATCCCGGAACATTGTATCCGCTCCTACGCAGATTGGAAAAGCAAGAACTACTTGAAAGTCAATGGGACACGAACGAATCTCGTCCCCGTAAGTACTATCTTCTTAGTCAGGCTGGTATGGAAGTTTACGAGCAGCTATGTGTGGAGTGGAAAAACTTGACGCAAAGCATGAATAGCTTAATTGAGCCGTAAGGGAGAGACGGAAGATGGAGATAATTGATCGCTATGTTTATGCGGTTATCCAACGGGTGCCACAGCAGCAAAGGGTTGAAATTGAGAAAGAGTTACGTGGATTAATAGAGGATATGCGGGAGGATCATGCGTCGGAAGGTCGAACTGAAGAGGAGATTATTGAGGATGTTCTGAATGAGCTTGGTTCACCATATGAACTTGCAGCAGGGTATAGGGGCTATAAGAGATATTTGATTGGGCCTGAATGGATTGAATCGTATCTTGTTGTTCTTAAAGTCGTATTGTTCGCGATTACGATAGGTTTGTCTGCTGTGCTTGCAATAGATCTTTTTGTAGATCCATTCGAAGGTTTGGATGCATTTATTGGCTATTTTGCTTCTTTGAGCTCGGCATATGCTCAAGGTTTTGCTTGGGTCACGTTAATCTTCCTCTTCATTGAATATAAAGGCAACAAATCTGGGCTTAAGAAGCTTGCTGGAGTTAAGAAAGAGTGGAAGCTAGAGGATCTACCATCACTTCCGACTGAAAAAACTCGAATTAAGCGCAGTCAACCGATTGTAGCTATTATTTTTACGATTCTAGTTGTGATGTTGTTTACGTTTTCGGCTCAGTACATTGGCATCATTCGTCTGAACGACGAGACGACGAAAGTGATTTCTTTCTTCAGTGTTGACGCTCTTCAAATTTATCTTCCTTTTATGTGGATACTTGCTGCGTTCAGTATCTGCAAGGAAGGTGTCAAACTCGTAACGGGCAGATGGACAAAGACAATAATTGTAATGCAGATTCTATTCAATATAGTGTGGTTCCTATTAGCTTTGATTATGTTAAAGGACCAATCATTATGGAATATGACATTCCTTGATGAATTGATGCAAGCTGGTCTTGTGTTCTTTGAAGGTGATATGTTCCAGACGAGTAGTGAAATGTGGCAGCATTGGACAAAGATTCTCATTTATATTGTTACAATCATAGTGATCATTGAAATAGTCGTCCTTGCTGTGAAAGTGTACGGTATGAGAAATAATAAGTCATAACAGATGCTACTAGGTTAGCAAGTACTCGGATCATTTAGAGACAATATAACCTAATCACTAATCGTACGTCGCATGCTACTCTTAGGGCTCCATATGGAAGTGTTAACCGAATCGGAAAGATCAGTATCCAGTTGCCGTTAATCAATCGGCGACTGGTTTTTTAGTTTATGTAACTTTGATACTTAGCGGCTCGGATTCAATCTCAAACTCATTGCCTGAACCATCATGTTTGATTCTAAACTTTGCTTTTGAAACGTTAGTATAGTTTCCGGCGGGTAATATATATTCACCATTACTATCATAAACATCATAAGTGAACATATCTGCCCCATGTTCAAGTTCCCAAGAACTGTCGGAATGATTAACTAGCTTCCCAGTTAGTAAGATGGACTCCCCTGCTTGCAAATTTGTAGGTGTATCAATAGTAATGTTGAACATGCTGGCGTCAGGTGTTGTGACGATACTATTTGGGCATCCAACTAGAGTCATGATGACAACGAATAAGCATACCGATAAATTACGTTTCATACTATTAACCTCCTATTCTTTATCCTTCATTTTAAGTGACGCATTCTCATCGCATGATGTTGCTACCATTTCTGAAACAAATAGCTAGCTTTATGCGTTTATTACTATGGATGAATAAATATGAAATGAACTATAATGGGGGAAAAGGAAGGAAGTGTGAAGAGCTTATTATGTTGAAAAAAGTGAGTTTTCTGGTAATAATACTATCTATGTTATTTGCAAGTAGTGCTTTTGCGTATAATGTTCAGCTGCAACCATTTAAGGATGAAGAGAACGATTATGCACGAGATCCGATTTATACATTGTCTGCATTAGGAATTATTAACGGATATGAGGATCGAACCTATCGTCCTAATGCTGATCTAACTCGAGAGGCATTTATTAAGCTACTTGTCATGGCCAGTCAGCTAGAAACAGCAACTATAGGAACTATTCCTGCAGGAGTTGCCAAGGATCGCTGGTCTGCGCCGTTTATTTCTGTTGCCTATGAACATCAGTGGATTGATAGTTTACTAGATCAGAACGGTTCGTTCGATCCAGCGCAAACGATTACTAGACAAGAGGTTGCAATGCTAGTAGGGAAAGCGTTACTAGATTCGGAAAAGGATGAAGTACGTCAGCAATGGCTTGCTACAGATTGGAAGAAGGAGCGGGATATTCGGGCTTTCAAAGATCAATCTGCAATTGATGCAGATATGCAGCCATATGTTTACTACGCAGCTAGTCGCGGTATTATGGAGGGTGATCTAGCGGGCTTTAAGCCGAAAGAGTCGTTAATTCGCAAGCAGGCTGCAGCCGTTATTTATCGCTTAATAGATAAGCGAGTTTCGGAAGAAAAAGTTGATTTTACAGGTTTTTACGCCATTTCATCCTATGGTGCGATCAATCAGATGAATAAGCTTACCGATGTTATTCTCGGATGGTCTCACATGGAATATAGCAGCGCTGGATTTGCAACATTGAAAACTAGTTCTCAGACTAGTAAAACAGTCAATGTCATTCCAAGCGGTTATGTGGAGGCTCTTACTGCTGCTGATTCTGCTCAAATAACGAAGGAACTGATGGTATTTTACGACAATAGCAATTTGAAAGACTTTCTTAAAGATAAAATAGCTCAAACTGCATTTATAGAATCATTAATGACGACTTTAAATGAGCCAGACTACTCGTTTACAGGGGTAAGTATCGATTTTGAAGGATTGTTGAAAGAGGAGAGTGCCGCTGATTATATTACATTTCTGCAGGATTTGAAGAAGCAGTTAGGTACGTATACATTGTCAGTTGCTGTTCCACCGATTTATTACTACAAAGGTTATGATTTGAAGGAAATAGGTGAACTTGCGGATACAGTTATTCTGATGGCCCATGACTTTACAGATAGTCAGCTTCCGTCAGCTCCGTTGCCGCTTGTGAACGATACGATAGTAACAGCACTTCAAGTGATTCCCAAAGAAAAGCTAGTATTAGGTATTTCGAAACAAGCTAATCAATGGATTACTTCCAATGGCGCAACCGCTTCCCCAGTTATTCCAGCGATTGCAGATGTAGAGAAAAGATTAGCGATGCAAAGCGTCGTTAAAACATGGTCGATGCCGTATTTTCTAGCAAAAGCTGAATTTGCAGATGAGCGTGGCAGTCATGTAATGTACTATGAGGACACGCAAAGTATTGACAAAAAAATATGGCTCGCTAAGTTTTATGAATTGAAAGGCGTTTCTTTATGGCAAATGGGGAATTATACTGCAGCAGATTGGGAACTAATTGGCAAGCAATCAAGTAGAGGAAGTTCAAACAGTGGACTTTGATAACGAAGTTATGCTAACGCAGCATAATCGACATCGAATAAGAAGCGAACTTGGGGAGTCCGGTACGCATGTACCAATAACGTACATTTGCGTTTCCTCCTCTCACAAGTAGCGCTCCATCTTCTTGGTTCTGAAAGCCCACTTTTTGAACCTTTATTGGAAGATGAAGTTCAAAAAGCGGACTTTGATAACGAAGTTATGCTAACGCAGCATAATCGACATCGAATATGAAGCGAACTTGGGAAATCTGGTACTCACCTATTAGAGGGAGAGGTGTGCATAATACTTATGCACCTCTTCTTTTTTCATGTTGTAAGCACAAAGATATAGAAGAGTTGTTAGTACTATTTCGCAATGTTTTTTGATATGCTTATAGGCAAACAACAGATTGAGTAATGTGACGAGAATTTTACTTGCATTACTTTTGCTGACAACATATTAAAAGGAGTACGATTATGACACAATCATTCCATGCACTAGTTGTAAACAAGCAAGAGGATCAATTTTCTATAGATATTAATACACTAACATTCGATGAGTTGCCACAAGGAGAAGTGCTGATTCGCGTTCACTATTCTGGGGTTAATTATAAAGATAGTTTAGCGACTATTCCGAACGGGAATATCGTTCATACGTATCCTTTTGTTCCTGGTATTGATCTAGCTGGGGTCGTTGTTTCGTCTGAAGATGATAGATTTAAAGCAGGGGATGAAGTAATCGCTACTAGTTATGCCATCGGTGTTTCTCATTTTGGAGGTTACAGTGAATACGCTCGAATTTCAGCAGATTGGATTGTTCCACTTCCGAGTGGTATCTCGCTGAAAGAAGCAATGATTATTGGAACAGCTGGTTTTACTGCAGCATTGTCTATTCAACGACTTGAAGAAAATAAAGTATCACCAGATAAAGGTAAAGTGCTTGTTACTGGAGCTACAGGTGGTGTTGGAAGTTTTGCAGTAGCTATGTTGTCTAAGCTTGGTTATGAAGTTGAAGCAAGTACTGGTAAAGAGTCGGAACATGAGTACTTGAAAGGAATTGGAGCAACTACAATCGTATCGAGGACAGATGTTTATAATGGAGAAGTTCGAACATTAGACAAACAAAAGTGGGCAGCAGCGATCGATCCTGTTGGAGGCGAGCAGCTTGCAGCACTCCTAAGTAAAATTCAGTATGGAGGAGCCGTAGCTGTTAGCGGATTAACTGGTGGAGTGAACATACCAACAACCGTACTCCCATTCATATTAAGAGGCATTAATTTACTAGGTATCGATTCTGTATATTGCCCGATGGACAACCGACTTAGTGTGTGGAATCGCTTAGCGACAGACTTCAAATTAGCGAATTTAGAGGAGCTAATTCAGCAGGAGGTTACACTGGAGCAACTGCCGGATGTTCTACCTACTTTACTTAAGGGACAGGCGCGAGGCAGAACACTGGTGAGGTTAATAACTGAAGATTAAAAAGAGCAAATAGCCTGTAAGCCATAACACAGATAGTCTTAAGGCTTACAGGTTATTAACTTAGGAGCTACTACAATAAGCCTTTGTCCTTGTAGTAGTTCTCATTATATTTCATACTCGGATGATTCGGATTAAGCGACATCGCAAGTCGATGATGTTCAATTGCCTTTTGCAAATTCCCAAGACGATCATGACATACCGTTAGTTGTAGTTGAGGTAACCATGTCGCAGTTGCTGGATTATGGAAGCTCATATCGGATGTATATTGGGAAGTTAGGAGTGCTTGCTCGTACCAGTATATTGCTTGTTGAAATTTGCTATCATTAACAAAAAGCGCACCAAGCTGGCAGCAGAAGTCCGGGCGAGGTGGAATATATTGCAATGTACGTAGCAGATGAATAATAGCTAGATTACGTTGACCAAGTGCTTCATAGCAATGTGCTTTACGTGAGCAAGCTGCGACATTGTCTTCAACCCATCCTTGATTACCGTCAAGGAAAGTATCATACCATTGAATCGATTCTTCATATCTTTGATGATCACGCAATTCGTTAGCGAAATAGAATTGATCACGTGGAGAAAACTGTTCCCCAGCTTCATGCCGCGCCAAATAAATATTCAAGTTACGATCACTAGATTGACGCTCTTTGCGGTGCGTCACGGCGATCTCCGAACTAAAGCTAGCACCACCTACTGCCAAGTACTCATGAACGGCACCGATCCAGCGAAAGTTATTACTTCGTTTTACAAGGCGATTACGACGGTAACTGTATGTTGGGTTACCATTATCGTCAAAAGAAAGATGGTATTTCATCGTTACCGTATCGTAATTGAAATCTGGTGTTTGTTTTAATTGAAGTAGACGTTCTAGATCTGCTGGTTGAATCACATCGTCGGCGTCAAGCCACATAATATAATTAGAGGTTGCTTGTTCAAAGCTATAATTACGTGCATCTGCAAAGTGATTAATCCATGAAAAATCATATACTTTTGCATCAAAACTAGCGGCAATTTCCTTTGTGCGATCTGTTGATCCTGTATCAACGATGATGATTTCATCTACTGCTTGTTGCACGCTAGCAAGACAACGAGCAAGTACATCTTCCTCATTTTTGACAATCATACATAGACTTATTGTAAACACATTCATCCATCCTTTTTTTGATTTTATGAAAAAGGGTAGTCAAAGAGAAATGACTTTGCTATAATGACCAATAGATTGACCAAGTGAATACGCTTTGGGGAGCTAGTAAGCTGGCTGAGAGGGAATGAACCAATTCCGACCCGTGACCTGATCTGGATAATGCCAGCGTAGGAATGAGAGCATACTTTTGCATGAGATGAAGTAATAGTGGAAAACTATACATAATCTATTCTATGCGAAGTAACAGCCGAAATTGACGGCGCCCTTCCTAATTTATAGAAGGGCGTCTTTTTATTTACCTATGTAAATCAGCGTGTTCTTCTTGGACGATCATAATTAGAGAGATGAATGGGAGAGGAAGACATGAAAGTAAAAGGATTGAAATGGATATTAGTTATCGCATTATTGTGTGTAGTAACGGCATGTGGCAATGAACAGGTGAAGGAAGGTAATCAAGCTGGGACGACTGGCTCAGGCGACAAAACAGAGACGCTTCGCAAGGTTCAGCTCGTACTTGATTACACACCGAACACGAATCATACCGTGTTATATGTGGCGCGTGATAAAGGCTATTTTGCCGAACAAGGTCTTGAAGTTGAAATTATTTCTCCAGTACAAGGTGGAGCAGATGCAGCAGTAGGCTCTAACAATGTTGAATTTGGTATTAGTTATCAAGAGAATGTAACGGTAGCAAGAGTAGCGGGTGTTCCTGTTGTGTCATTAGCGGCGGTTATTCAACATAATACATCGGGATTTGCATCTAAGAAGGACAAAGGCATTGATTCACCTAATAAATTCGAAGGTATGCGTTATGGCGGCTGGGGTTCTCCTATCGAAACGTCAATTATTGATTCTTTAATGAGAACGGATAATGCAGATTTTGATAAATTAGAAATTGTAAACATGGGTGATAGTGACTTCTTCACAGCAGTTGAGCGCGATGTTGATTTCGCATGGATTTTCTATGCTTGGACAGGTATTGAAGCTGAGCTGCGTGGTGTCGATTTGAATATGGTGTACATGAACGAATACAATGAGAACTTAGATTACTATACGCCAGTTGTTGTAACAGGTGAAAAGCTAATTAAAGAAGATCCTGAGCTAGTTCGTTCATTCCTTGCGGCAGTTGCGAAAGGTTATCAATATAGTATTGAAAATCCAGCGGAAGCGGCGGAAGTATTAATTGCGGCAGAGCCAGATTTGAATGCGGAGCTTGTAAGAGCGAGTCAACAATGGTTAAGCCCGAAATATCAGGACGATGCACCCCGCTGGGGTGAACAGAAGTTGTCGGTATGGAAAGGCTATGCCGATTGGATGTATAGTAATGAATTGCTAAACGGCGAGCTAGATGCAGAAGCAGCATTTACAAATGAATTTCTACCACAATAAACCAACACTAAGGGGATATTACAAATGGCTAACGCATTATTAAGTATTCAAATGATTCCGAAAACACATAACGGTGAAAGTGTCATTCCTTATGTAGATCAAGCGATTGCGATTATTAAACAATCTGGTTTACCTTACCGCGTTGCACCGATGGAAACGACAATGGAAGGTGATCTTCCAGAACTATTACAAGTTGTCCAACAGATGCATGAAGCAATGATCGAAGTAGGTTGTCCAGGTGCTTTATCACAAATCAAAATTTCATATAATCCAATTGCTGGAGCATCGATGGATAGATTGCTGGAGAAATATCCGGATGACAAATAAGCAATCCCGCTTGCATAATGTATTGCCTCCAGTGGTGACACTATTATTTATTGGCATCGTCTGGGAGTTAATTGTAAGGTTGGAGCTTGTCTATAGTTGGCTTATTCCTTCTCCAACTGGTGTAATTCAAGGTATGATCGCGGATTGGCCACGCTTGATGGAGCATTTTGCAGCAACAAC
The DNA here is from genome assembly GCA_019113605.1 of Candidatus Paenibacillus intestinavium. Classification (GTDB taxonomy): domain Bacteria; phylum Bacillota; class Bacilli; order Paenibacillales; family Paenibacillaceae; genus Pristimantibacillus; species Pristimantibacillus intestinavium. The sequence goes on along the minus strand of DXHF01000430.1, from coordinate 750 downwards.
GAAGTTATCACTTATTGGCTTTGCAGGGGGAGCTATCGCCGGGTTCGTCCTTGCAGCGGTGCTACATTTTCTCCCGATTGTTAGAAAAGGGTTTTATCCAGTATTGATCTTATCCCAAACGATTCCTGTCATTGTTATTGCTCCTATACTTACGATGCTGCTCGGATACGGAATGATGCCGAAAATATTTCTCATTATTTTAGTTTGTTTCTTCCCAATATGTATTGCTACACTGGGAGGACTCGCACAAGCAGATCATCAGCTTAAAAATTATTTGAGTATGATCGGAGCATCGAAATGGCATTTGTTTATTCATTTGGAGCTACCGAGTGCGCTTACCAATCTATTCAGCGGCCTCAGAATTGCTGTTTCGTATAGTGTGCTAAGTGCTGTCGTTGCGGAATGGTTATCACCAAAAGTCGGATTAGGTAGCTATTTGATCTTATCTTCCAGAGGATATATGCCGGATCGAGTGTTTGCTTCGGTTCTCTTAATTGTTCTATTAAGCCTTTTCCTATTTTGGATTATCTCCTTTATTGAGTCACGCTTTGTTCATTGGCGTCCGAAGAAAGGAATTGAAGGCTAATGCTTGAATTGAATGGGGTTTCTAAGTCATTTACACATAAGAAACAAGAGAAACAAATTTTACAAAACATTAGTCTGCGTGTAGACGAAGGTGAGTTTGTATCTGTTATTGGTCCTTCGGGAAGCGGAAAAACAACACTATTTCAAATTATTGGTGGGTTAGAG
>DXHF01000429.1 GCA_019113605.1 Candidatus Paenibacillus intestinavium | reverse complement strand
TAACATTCACTTCTTTTGCGCTTGTAATGGCTGGAGAAATGAATACTGATTTCGTCTACATCCTGCTAGTTGGTTTAGCCATTATCCAAGTATTCATTCAGATGGCTTTCTGGATGCATATGAAGGATCGTGGTCACATGTTTGCCATTATTGCAATATTGACCGGTGTCGTAGTCGTATTTACTTGTGTCATTATGGCATTGTATTGGACTAGATGGTAGAATGTAAGTAATATCTAATTAAGTGGAAGAGGGTCCTTAATTGGACCCTCTTATTTTTTCGCTAGCGTCGTTGGTTTGCATAGGAGGGGAGCACTGACATGTTCGGATTACAATATTTTACTTTTCAAGCGGTATGGAGTCCAATGTTTCTATTTGCTACGATCGCAGTCATTATCGCGTATTTGTATATTATAGGACCTTGGCGTGAAAAGCATTTTCCAATGGAAAAGAAAGCATCTGCTGGACAAATCGCTTTATTCATTTCTGCTGCAATACTGTATTACATAACGAATGGTGGACCATCGAGCTTATTGGGACATATTATGTTCTCGTTTCATATGGTGAATATGGCGATTTCTTATTTGATCGTGCCCCCAATGGTATTAGCAGCTATTCCATCATTTATTTGGAAAAAAATATTTTCAGCTCCTTTTTGGAAAAAATACAAAGTTCTTATGCACCCAATCGTCACGCTAGTTATGTTCAATATGACCTTCTCAATTTACCATCTTCCAGTAGTTCATGATTATGTGATGACTCATTTCACAGTGCATCGTATATATTACGTAGTGATGTTAATTATGGCATTTATGATGTGGTGGCATGTTATAACGCCTGTAAAAGAGTGGAGCAAGCTTGCTCATGTCAAAAAGCTGGCCTATATTTTTGCTAATGGTGTATTACTTACTCCGGCATGTGCACTTATTATTTTCAGCAATGAACCATTATACTCAATCTATAGTGATCCTAATGTTTGGGTCCAAGCTATGGGGTATTGTATACCAGTGGATACGAGCTATCTTCTTACCAAATTTGAAGGTCCACAATTTTTCAATCTGTTTACAGTCGTTGAGGATCAACAATCTGGTGGCATTATTATGAAATTAATACAAGAAGTTATGTATGGTATATTGCTTGGATTTGTATTCCGCGATTGGTTTAACAAAGAACATAAGCAAGATGATCTTGATGCAAAGCTGTTGAATGATGCATTGTTAATCAATAATAAATAAGATTGACTAGGGGATCATGCTTACGATGTACTTTTCATTTGCGAGAAGTAGATTCCGAAGTAATAAAAAGTTTTAGGAGGTCAAACATTGGAATCAACCGAATTTTCCATATTACCTGCACTTAGTACCTTCTTTATCGCGCTTAGTGCGATACTAGTTGCTATTGGCTGGAAGTTAATATTGAATAAGAAGCGTGAAGAACATCAAAAAATGATGTTTTGGGCAGCAATAACTGCGATTATCTTCTTTATTATTTATGCTTCACGGACTATTTTTGTTGGTAATACAACATGGGGTGGACCAGAAGAGCTGAAGACGATTTATTTAATCTTCTTATTCTTCCATATTACGTTAGCAACAGTGGCGGCGGTTTTTGGTATCACCACATTGACACTAGGCTATAAGAAGAAGTATTCAAAGCATCGTAAAATTGGTAGAGTAACGGCAGTTATTTGGTTTATTACTGCTATTACTGGTGTGACAGTATACTTCTTACTCTATATATTTTATCCAGGTGGACATACTGAGCCATTCATTGATGCATTGTTCAAGCAATAGGTAGAACGCCAACAAGAGATCCGAAAGTCATTGAAAATGACGATTGGGTCTTTTTTTTGTTGCTCAACCTAATAATATTTGCTTGACCGTCTATGCAGCTTGAGCTAAGAGACAACTAGAAAGTTATAGCCAAGATTGATTATTTTCAACAAGCTTTTGGACGTCTTGGAGCAACTAGGGCGAAACAAAGCAAAAAGTTTCATTAATGTGCGCGAAATGCGATTGGCGCATCGAAACAAAGCCAAAAGTAGCTTTAATATGCGCGAATCCAGTATATCCGCTTAATTTCCGTCAAAATCTGGTTTTGAGTTATTTTTGTTTCGTTTTCTAATTTTAGAAAGATTACCCTACCACAATCCTATAAATCAATACAAAAGATGTCGCGAAATTGAATATTGTTGTCGTATCATTATATTAAAAATACTGGAATTGTATGTTATTTTTATGAGGAAGGTGTCATAATATTATAGGTGGTTGGAGGTATTGCAATTGAGCATAAAAATAGGTAAAGCAAGCTTTTGGCATGTTCATGCATGGGATTATACAAAACAAGCCCAGCAGCATCAAGATACTATTATCGCTGCAGTATGGGATGAAGATGTTGAGCGAGGCAGAAAAGCGGCTGAGCAGCTCAATGTCCCTTTCTTTGAAGAGTTCGCGGATATGCTAGCAATGGAAGGGCTTGACGCCATTATTGTGGATGCACCGACTAATCTTCATAAGCAGCTGATGATTGAGGCTGCGCGAGCAGGCAAACATATATTTACCGAAAAGGTCATCGCACCTACGATGCAAGAAGTGAATGACATTATAACGGAAATTGATAAAAGCGGTGTAAAGCTAACGGTTTCTTTGCCTCGATTGAATGATGGCTACACAAATGCCATTCAACAGGTTTTGCGTGAAGGTCAGCTTGGTCGCATTACTTATGTGAGAGTTCGTCTTTCTCACAATGGAGCACTTGCAGGATGGCTTCCGCAGCGATTTTTCAATTTGGAGCAATGTGGTGGCGGAGCTTTAATTGACCTTGGCTGTCATCCCATGTATTTAACTAGATTATTTTTGGATCAGCCAGTTACAGGTGTAAGCGCAAACTTTGGTTATATAACGGCCAAAGAGGTTGAAGACAATGCGGTCGCAACCTTGTATGCAGCATCAGGTGCTATTGGAGTAGTAGAGGCTGGATTCGTCAATAGTCATTCTCCATTTACAATAGAAGTTCATGGTACTGAAGGTACGCTATTATTTGGTACACCTGAGGAGAAATTGCTGCTTCGATCCAATAAAGCGTCAGACGATGGAGAAGGTTGGTTAGAGATTCCGTTACCAGAAAATAGAGAGAGCGCATTTGAACAATGGGTTAATCATATTCAAAACAATACGCTTGCTACTGAAAATATTGAAATAGCCGTTGAGCTTACACGATTGATGGAAGCTGCTAATCGTTCTGCGAGTGAAGGCTGCAAAATATCGATACAGAATTAATGGTCATAGTGACTGGAGGGAATGGAATTGAAAGCTACATCGTTGAATGAAATGCTTGAGAAAAGTGATATTTTGGAAAGGCTGGATATTACTATTCCTTGGGGACATTATGAAATTCGCGTATTGAGATTCCATGTCATATCATTTGCAGCAGGAAAAAGCATCGATTTTCATAATCATGCAGAATATGAGTTCCACTTTATACCAAGGGGTAAAGGCAAAGTAATTTTAGGAGATCAAGCATTTTCACTATCTGAAGGTATGTTTTATTTAACGGGTCCTGGTGTGATGCATTATCAGGAGGCAGAAGCGAAGGAAGCAATGGATGAGTTTTGTCTACATGTAGATATCACCTATAAATTCCGAAGTGGTATCGATCCATTTGAGGCTGCTGAGTCTAAGGAATGCATGGAAAAGCTTAGCCAGCTGCCGCTTGTTCCAACCTACGACAGTCATCAGGCTATGGATTGCTTTATGGAAGCTTATAAAGTGTGCGATGCCAAAAGCATAGGATATTACACTTCAATTAGGCAGCAAGTAATTAGTATTTTATTAAAATCGGTCAGAGCCTATGATACTGGTAAAGTGGGAACAGAAGCACCAAGTCGGGATATGACTACTCATCGTTACCAATACGCACTTCAATATATCGAGGCGAATTATTCGGCAAACTTAACGTTGGAAAATGTTGCTGAAAAGCTCAATATTAGCTCGAGGCAATTACAAAGAGTATTCAATTATAGTGATCCGCAAAAGTCCTTCAGTAGAGTGTTAGAGGACATAAGAATACAGGCGGTCTGCAGAAAACTAGTGGAAACGGATATGTCGATTGAGCAAATTGCCCATGCAGAAGGGTTTTCAAATTCATCTTATTTGCATGTTGTATTTCGAAAATGCAAAGGAATGACACCAGCGGCATACAGAAGGGCGAAGCAAATAAAATAATATGAAAATTGAGGTGTATATTTATGAGTAAAGTATATCGTATTGGCATTATTGGCTGTGGTGGAATTGCAAATGGAAAACATTTACCAAGTTTGAGTAAATTAGATAATGTAGAGCTTGTTGCTTTTTGCGATATTGACTTGAATCGTGCCAACGAGGCTGCCCAAAAATATGGTAGCGCTCAAGCAAAGGTATATTCCGACTACACGGAGCTATTAATGGATGATACGATTGATATCGTACATGTTCTTACTCCGAATGATTCACATGCTAACATTTCGATTGCAGCGCTAGAGGCAGATAAGCATGTGATGTGCGAAAAACCGATGGCTAAGACAGCAGTTGACGCAAGGAGAATGGTTGAAGCTGCCAACAGAACAGGCAAAAAACTTACGGTTGGTTATAATAACCGATTCCGTGAGGATAGCTTATATTTGAAACAGCTTTGTGATGCAGGAGAGCTAGGTCATATTTATTTAGGAAAAGCTCACGCTATTCGTAGAAGAGCAGTTCCGACCTGGGGAGTATTTCTTGATGAAGAGAAGCAAGGTGGTGGACCATTAATTGATATTGGAACACATGCGCTCGATATGACACTTTGGTTTATGAATAACTACAAACCGAAGGTTGTACTTGGTACGAAGTACCATGAGCTTTCTCAAAGAGAAAATGCTGCAAACGCTTGGGGACCGTGGGATCCGAAACAATTTACAGTTGAAGACTCTGCATTTGGCATGATTGTGATGGAAAATGGTGCAACCGTTATGCTTGAATCTAGTTGGGCGTTGAATTCACTTGATATTGATGAGGCTAAAAGTAGCTTGAGCGGTACCGAGGCAGGGGCAGATATGAAAAATGGTCTTCGTATTAATGGTGAGAAGCTAAG
>DXHF01000428.1 GCA_019113605.1 Candidatus Paenibacillus intestinavium | reverse complement strand
GAGATTTAGGTGAAATTGAATACAATGATCCTTTTTATGATCAAATTGTGTTGGAAGAAGCCTCAAACATGCAAGTAGGTGATGTCGTTGGTCCGATTAGTACAGAGGATGGCTATGCGATATTGTATCTAGCTGGGAGGCATATATCTGAAGGACTGACGGAAGAACAGCAGCAACAAAAAGCTAAGGTTGAAGTTGCCCTACAAAAAGTTGGATCTTTGATCGATGTGCAGGAGCAGCTAATGAATCAGTACGCAAGTGGAATAAAAAAGTAAAGGGAAGTTCAAAAAGCGAACTTTGATAACGATGAGTATGCTTCGAGGATTACTCGACGTCGCATTTGAAACGAACTTGGAAAGTACGGTTCGCATGTACCAGGAACGTACATTTGCGCTTCCGCCTTTCACAAGTAGCGTCTCAACTGCTCGGTTCTGAAAGTCCGCTTTTTGAACCTTTATTTTAAAGGGAAGTTCAAAAAGCGGACTTTGATTCGAAGAGGCTCAAAAACTTTTCCAATATTTGATAAACCCTATTGACAACATAAGGTTTTCATTGATAATATAATAATCAAAGCCAACTAATCTAGTCGGAATAAGGAGGGTTCATTGTTATGGCAAGAATTGTACAGAGCGTAACTGATCTTATCGGAGATACACCACTGGTGCGTTTGAATCGTTTGGTACCTGAAGGTAGTGCAGAAATATATGTGAAACTTGAGTATCAAAACCCAGGCGCAAGTGTAAAGGATCGTATTGCAATTAGTATGATTGAAGTTGCAGAAGCAGAAGGTCGTATTAAGCCAGGGGATACAATCGTTGAACCAACAAGCGGTAATACTGGTATTGGTCTAGCACTTGTTGCAGCTGCAAAAGGCTATAACGCTATTTTTGTAATGCCAGAAACAATGAGTATTGAGCGTCGTAACCTACTTCGTGCATATGGTGCAAGTCTTGTACTAACACCTGGCTCTGAAGGTATGAATGGTGCAGTTCGCAAAGCTGAAGAGCTTGCTGCTGAAAACCCTACGTATTTTATTCCGCAACAATTCAAAAACCAAGCAAACGTGAAAATTCACCGTGAAACAACTGGTCCTGAGATTATTGAAGCAATTAATTCTCTTGACGGTAAATTGGATGCCTTCGTTGCTGGTATCGGTACTGGTGGTACAATTTCTGGTGCAGGCGAAACACTTAAAGGTGCATTCCCTAATATCAAAATTGTAGCAGTTGAACCTGCGGGCTCTCCAATCCTTTCTGGTGGTAGTCCAGGTCCTCACAAAATTCAAGGTCTTGGTGCAAACTTTATTCCAGACATCTTGAATCGTGAAATTTACGATCAAATTATTACAATTGAGAATGAGGATGCATTTGATCATGCTCGTCGCGCTGCGAAAGAAGAAGGTATTCTATGCGGTATTTCTTCTGGTGCTGCAATTTCTGCTGCATTGCAAGTTGCCAAGGAGCTTGGTACTGGCAAACGTGTAGTAGCAATTATTCCAAGTAATGGTGAGCGTTACCTAAGTACTCCACTTTTCAACTTTGATAATTAATAATAACTAATAAGTAAGTAGAGGAGCTACCTTGCGTTATGACGCTTGGCTAGTCCTCTACTTTTTTGTGTATATTACGAAAATACAACTCCAACGGCATATGTAGAATAGCGAATGATCATCCAAAATGCTTTATTTTTCGAGTAGGTTTTTGTATACTAGGCGAAAGTAGTTAGAACGGAGGAAGTTAGCATGCTAACCTCATGGGAAACATGGTTACAATGGCATAAAGAGGAGCAGTATACGATATTACCTTATATAAAGCGTGTAGAAATAGATTGGTCCCAGCAAAGCTATGTACCATCTTGGGGTAGAGTATGGCAAGATGCTTCCCCACATGCATTTGTATTAGAAAGTGGTAAAGTAGGTCGCTATACGTACTTAGGTATTTCGCCAGAAAGTATAATATATGGAACAGATGAAATCGCTCATACGATTTCTTATTACAATCCTGATGAACAGACGCAAAACCGGGAAGAAATTTGTGGAAAACCATTAGAGGTTGTTCGTGAATGGATGAAGCCATACAAAAGTCCATATGTTGCAAATGGTCCAAAGTTCAGCGGAGGATGCGTTGGCTTTTGGGGATACGACGTTATTCGTAGCATCGAAAAATTACCTCGACTAGCTAAGCGAGATATCGAAGTTCCTGATTACTTGTTTATGCGGATGAATGAGGTATGGGTGTTGGACCATCAGGAACGGTGCGTTTACTGTGTTGTACATCGACCTATTTCTGATGATATGGGCGAAGCGGAACTGCTTCAGACGTATGAATCTGCTGCAGGACATGCAGAAGGAATGGCGGATTATTGGCTGACGTGGTTTGAAGGCGAGCAGCAGCGTGCACAGGATGAAGCGGAGCGTGAACGAAGGCTTGCTCATATTGAGCAACAAAGTCTACATATTGATGTGGAGAGTATTACAGAGATCTATTCTCCATTTGCTAAGCAAGAATTTATCCAGGCAGTAGAGAAAATTCAAGATTATATCGCACAGGGCGATGTGTTTCAAGTGAATTTGTCACAACGTCAAAGTAGAGCTGTTCAATCAACCGCTGAAGAATTATATGAATGGTTGAGGTTGTTCAATCCATCTCCATATATGGGTTATATTTCAACTCCTCATTTTCAAATTGTATCTGCATCACCAGAGTTGCTAGTGGAGCAATATGGTGGCAAATTAGCAACGCGCCCGATTGCAGGAACACGTCGTAGAGGTCGTACAGTGGAAGAAGAAGCATTATTCGCCGAAGAGCTAATGAACAATGAGAAGGAAAAGGCTGAGCATATTATGCTCGTTGATCTTGAAAGAAATGATCTAGGTAGAGTTTCTGCTTATGGTACAATCAAGGTAGAAGAACTTATGGTTATCGAACGCTATTCGCATGTCATGCATTTGGTATCACAGATTGAAGGGGAGCTGGCAACCGGCAAAGATTGCTTTGACGTTATTGCAGCAACGTTCCCAGGTGGGACGATAACAGGCGCTCCGAAAATTCGCACAATGGAAATTATCGAAGAGCTTGAGCCAGTGACGCGTGGACCGTATACAGGCTCGATGGGCTGGATTGATTATAACGGTGATATGGAATTCAATATTATTATTCGGACGATGGTTATTGAGCAAGATGAGGTTCATATTCAAGCAGGCGCAGGGATTGTGATTGACTCTGATGCAGAGCGTGAATATGTGGAGTCGTTGAGTAAGGCGAAAGCTCTCTGGAAAGCAATACAATACGCCGAAACTTTCCCTCTTTTCCGGCGTGATCACGCTGATTAAGCTAACGAAGATTATTCGACTTCGAATATGCCATTCATCGTTTGCTCCAGTGCTCATGTACCAACAACGTACATTCCGCGCTTCGCTTCACTAGCTTCATGTCATCTTCTCGGTGTTGACGCCGGAAAAATGCTCACGATGGAGTGCCGTCTAGTGTTGCGCTGTAGCTTAAGAGCTTGCGAGTAGTGCTTCGAAGTTCTTGAAGGTAGCTCGTCCGCGAATATGGGTGTTGCCCATGAGTTCGCTGGTGTTTGATAGATTTTAGTTTGTCATTATATATTGTGGGAGGGATTACTATGATTCTGGTTATTGATAATTATGATTCATTTACTTACAACTTGGTGCAATATTTGGGTGAGCTTGGTCAGGAAATTGT
>DXHF01000427.1 GCA_019113605.1 Candidatus Paenibacillus intestinavium | reverse complement strand
CGCGAACAGCACGCTCTGCAAGTCGTACCTCTCTATCTCTTGCATTTTGATAAAAATAACTTTTTTGTGTTGCTTCGAATCCTCCAGGACTTTGATAAACCATATCAGGAATTGAGCGAATATTTTTAAAGTCAAGGCAGTCACCAAGAACTCGATTGACGCCAACATTACCAACCATTAGCATCCCTAGCTCACCCTCACCTTCAGCTTCGGCACGCATGAGTCGAGCAAGCATTTTTGTCTGCTCGGAATTCGTTTTAATAACAGCCATATTGTTTCTGCAGCTCCTTTCACTTTATCTAGGCTAAAATCCATAACACATTGTATGGAGTCTCCTGCCTAAATGTGACAGTGTTTTCGTCACATTTGCATGACGAATTAATGAACAACAGAAGTGAACATTGTCACAAACCTATTTTTTCGGTATGATTAGAAGCGATTCAATATAGAAAGACAAACGAGAAAATCGTTTTGAGTGAAGCGGGAGGATCAACAATTGTTTAAAGACTTGATAGGACTAACTAAGCCTGGCTTGCTGCGTCTTAATGTATTTGCTTCTCTAGGAGGCTTCTGGGTAGCATCGAAGTGGTCGTTTGATTTTTGGCTATTATTATGGATGCTAATTGGATGTACATTAACGATGGCTTCTGGAACAGTTATTAATAATTTTTATGATCGTGAGCTCGATTTGAAAATGGAGCGAACGCGAGATCGAACACTACCATCTGGTAGAATGAAGCCATCATCGGTTTTAATTTACGGAATTATATTAGGTGTCGTTGGAGTTACTGTTTTATTCACTTTAGTTAACGTGTTATGTGGTATTTTAGGTATTATTGGTTGGGTTGCTTATATCGTTATTTATACGATGTGGCTGAAGCGTACGTCAACGTGGAGTACTTCTGTTGGCGGTATATCAGGAGCGATGCCTCCAGTTATCGGCTATTGTGCAGTTACAGGTACAGTTGATATGGGCGCTATTTTATTATTTGCGTTTCTATTCTTATGGCAGCCGGCACATTTTTGGTCACTTGCCATTCGTCGTGTAGAGGAGTATCGAGCAGCTGGATTTCCACTACTACCCGTTGTAAAAGGAATTAAACGTACGAAAATTCAAATGATTCCATACTTGGTCGTTATGCTAGCTACAGTAATATTAATGTACGTATATGACTTAGCGGGTATTTACTTCTTAATTCTGTCTACAGTATTGACTGTATTTTGGCTTGTACATACCATAATGGGTTTGTTCGCAAAAGATACAGAGAAGTGGGCAAAATTCAATTTCTTAATTTCGGTAAATTATTTGATGATTGTGTTTATAGTAATGATTATTAATACGCCGAAAATGTAGCTGTGAAAGGGGAAGACAGTGTTGGCATTTTTGAAAAAATACGCATTTCAGATCGCAATTTCATGCTTAGTCTTAGTAATGGGTGTATATTTGCTTTACACCTACTTATGGCAGCCAGAAGCAGTACCTAGTGTAAAAGATCCGGCACCTAATTTCCAACTTAATGATTTGGACAATAACCCAGTATCACTCTCAGACACTAATGGAAAAGTCAGACTCGTATATTTCTACTTTGCAAGTTGTCCTGATGTATGTCCACCGACAACTTATTTAATTAGTGAAGTTCAGGAAATACTAAGAGAGAAGGGTGAACTTGGCACAAAGGTAGAATTAATCTCGATTACTTACGATCCAGAAATTGATACTCCTGAAGTCATTACGAAATTTGCGCAAAAAGTGGGCGTAGAGTTTGACCATTGGACATTTTTACGAGGCAAGAATTCTGAGGATGCGATGGAACTGGCTCGTGAGTTCAGTGTTGCGGTTACTTATGATAAAGAGGCAAAAACATTCTATCATATGAATCCGCTTGTTCTTGTCGACAAAGATGGCAACATTAGAGATTGGATTAATGCATCACCTAATATTTTAGCTGGCGACAAAGAGTTAACAGCTCAGGATGTATATAAATCTTTGAAACAGTTGTACTAAAATATAGAACAATCACTATTAGGTTATAATCTTCAACGATGCTGTGGCAGGATTAGTAGCAATATCTCGAGATATTGCGCTAATCCTGCCTTTTCAATTTGTTTTCTTTTGGTGGAATAGCGTTGAAAGCAAGCGCAATAAATAGAATAACGAAGGCGATAAAGTATGGTGATATAATATCCCGCACTTGTCCAGCTAGAAATGGTCCTAGAAATGCACCTATTGATGTTGCAATTGAAAGCATAGAGAAAGTTTTTCCGTATTTACTGCCTTCACTAAGCTGGATAAGCCAATGAGAAAGAGCTGGGAAAACGACTCCTTTACTCATACCGATAAGTAGTAACAGCAGCATAAAGGGTACCGGAAAACTTGCCGCAATAACAAAATAGAAGATGGATAGCGATAATGTCCCTAGTATGGTTCTAACAGCAGGATCATAGCGATTAACGAACAACATACATAATGTAATAAGTGAGCCGATGCTAACAACTGTAAATAGTAGTCCCGTCGTCATGATGGAGTCCATACTACCAGCCATTAGAGGAAGTTCAAATGTTAAAATGCCCTGAGAGCAGCTTAAGCCAATTGGAATAAGAAAAATGTTCCAGCGTAATTTCTTGGCTGGAGTATTTGCATCTAATACGTTTGGAGTAGCTACAGCTGCATCACTTATTGGAACGGCAGTTGCTGATTTCGTCAAGGCAAACTTTTTTTCTTTAATAAAGAAGAAGGCTAGTACCGCAGTAACGATCAGAATCCAACCTAATATTAGAAAAGTTTTGGTAAAGCCTAGTTTCGCTACTAGAATCGCACCTGCTGCAGGTGAAAGTACGGATGCTAGTGTGTGGACAAGTCCGTTACCAGCCATTAATTTTCCTTGCTGAGTTATATCTGAGCTAAGTCTCGCTAATAATGATAGACAGGCAGGTGATAGAAAAGCTAGAACGAAGCCTGCAATCGAACGTAAAATAAGTAACTGCCAAGGATCAGTAACGGCAGATTGTACGAGTAGAATAGCTCCTGCAAGGAGTAGGCTACCTACGATGAACAAACGGCTTCCTAGTCTATCTACATATACACTTGCCATAAGATTACCCGGTAGATGAGTAATAGAGTAAATTCCCATAATTAGTCCGATAAATGATGGAGCAGCACCTAAAGAGATAGCAAATGGCGTTAATATCGGATATTGTGCATGTAAATCAAAAAATGCAACAAACAAAAATAAGTAGAGCCATATGGCTGTTTTCACTGTGTAAGCCTCCTACAAACATTATTAACGATGAATGGCAACTTCGAAGCCGAATACATTACCGCGAATTACCGCGAGATTCTAAGCAGCTGGTTTGAACATCCTCTATTGCTACTTGTACGCTCAAGTGGGACAACTTATGCCTATAATTCCACTTTTGCATTTACTCTAGTAGTCATGGTGGGGATAAATTACACGCTCACATTTACTGTAGTCGGCTTAGTAGGCTATAATGTTCAAGTGACTCCTCTTGGAAGAGGTCGTTCAAAAAAGTCACTTGTGATTAGGGTAGCTATGTTAACGTAGCTTATTCGGCTGCGATTATGCTATCCCATTGAAATTCTGCATATGCTTTCGATATAACAATTCTTAATGGTAGTAGTGAAAATTTGGTTTTAATCATAATTAGTTTGGGTGTAGGCCTATGTACTATGAAAAATTTAGGGGGAAAAAAGGATGAATTTTTTGGACTTTTCAAGTTACGATGTAGATACGTGGTTAGCATTTTTAGAAGAGAAATGGTACGTTATTTTAATTGCGTTAATTGTCATCATGTTAATTATTCGCGTGATGAAAACGATGGTGAAATGGGCTATAATTCTAGTAGTGGCTGTAGGTGTCATTATTTATAGCGGATATACGCTTGACGATGTCAAAAGCTTAAGTACTAGTCTAATGAGTAGCGGTTTTGAAGAATTGAAAGAAATCGGTGCTAAAGTAGCAGATAGTGCAAAGGAAGAGGCTCTTAACGCTATGATCGGAGAAGCAACAAGTGCAACATATACAACAAATACAGATGGAACATTTACAGTGAAAACTTCGTCTATTACTTTGACTGGTCAACCCGGAAGTGAAGAGGTATCGATATCGGTTAAAGGTGCTCCAGCTTTCAAGGTACAAAGTAGTGAAATTGTAAGCCAATTTATTAAGCAAGCAGAAGTAAATAGCAAAAAATAATTCGTACTTGCTAGCGGTAGTAGAAGGGGTGTTGTAAGTGCAAGATGATCCAAAGCAACAAGAAATACTGAGGAGAAAACAGTTTTCATTCCGACTTAATGTGTTTTTCTTTATCGTATTCGTTGTATTTAGCGTACTTATTGTGCGATTAGCAGTATTGCAATTCGTAGAAGGGCCAACAATTGTTAGTGCAGTCAATAAAAAAGGGGAGCGTAGTATTCCGATAGCTCCAATTCGCGGTAATATTTATGATGCGAATGGTTATCCGATCGCTTATTCTACTTCGACGCAATCAATCTATTACAACATTCAACCTTCTATTAAGGGCGGTAAAAAAAGTGCGGAACAAGCAACGGAGATGGCTGAGAAACTAACTAAAGTATTCGAGGAATATGGTGACGCTGACAAAATTATGACGAAGGAAGATATTATTCGTAATATGGATCTTGAATTTAGAAAGAATATTATGTCTACACCTCGTCGCATTAAGAAAGATTTAACGAATGAAGAGCTGGCGTATATTATGGAAAATCAATCGGATTTTGTTGGTGTTACGCTGCTTGAGGAAAGTGTACGGAATTATGACGAAAGCTCAATAGCGGTTCAACTTGTTGGCTATTTGAAAAAATATAGTGGTGTAAGAACGACTTCGGATTTTTATAAGGAAAAGTTGTCAATTGAAGATCCTTTATATCAATATATCGAAGAAGAAGAGGTTGGGCTGGATGGCATTGAATATATGTATCAAGATATTCTTCGTGGAACGAATGGTCTGAAAAAGTATCCAGTTAATAATCAAGGGGTAATAACAGGGGATATAAGTATAACGAACCCTACGAAAGGCTCCGATCTGTACCTTACGATAGATACAGAAGTTCAGCTTCATACGGAGAAATCGATTATGAGTCATCTGGAGAAAATTCGTAATTCGAGTAATCGCTCTGAACGAGCACCTTATGCTGTAACAGGTTATGCAGTGGCGATGGAAGTAGAGACTGGGAAAGTGATATCAATGGCGAGCATGCCAGATTATGATCCGAATATTTGGGCAGGCGGTAGCATAACTCAGGAAGTTTATGATAATCATGAATACGTGCTAAATAATGGAACGATTCGCCCCGTATATGGTCCTTATAAAACAGTTGAAGAACGTAATCAACATCCTGGTTCGATTGTACCGATGGGCTCCACAATTAAGCCATTAACCGTCTTAATTGGGTTGAATGAAGGCTTTTTTACTCCAGAGTCGTGGTACAATGATAAGGGAAGATTTGCATATGGTAAAAAAGGATATGAACGATATATTCGTAACTCAGGTGGTCATGCTTATGGGTTAACAGATGGGGCAAGAGCCATTGAGAAATCATCCAATACATTTATGGCAGAATGGATTGGTAATAAGCTATATATGCGTGGCACAGTCGATGGCAAATAAAGTATAGATATATGGGATTCCTATATGAAGCAGTTTGGACTTGGCGTTACAACGGGGAGTGGCTTGTTACGTGAGCATGCTGGAGTTATCGAATACTATACTGAAGCGGAGCGGGGGAGTAAGCAATCTGCCTTAGTGCAAGC
>DXHF01000426.1 GCA_019113605.1 Candidatus Paenibacillus intestinavium | reverse complement strand
TGTTCTGCGTTTAGGGTAAAATGTAATTGGGTCACTATACTTCCTCCACATGTTAATCGTCGTTGATAACATTGTACTATGAGGGAGGTGTAGTGACCTCTTTCTTTTTACACAATTATACGGACATAACTCTATAGACTCCATTTTTACTGTCTATGGGGCGATTGGGTTACTTTTTGGCGCTATGGACTTCATTTATACTGTCTATGAGGCGCTTTGGTTACTTTTCGGCGCCATAGACTCCATTTTTACTGTCTATGAGGCGCTTAGGCTACTTTTTGGCGCTATAGACTCCATTTTTACTGTCTATGAGGCGTTTAGGCTACTTTTTGGCGCTATAGACTCCATTTTTACTGTCCATGAAGCGCTTAGGCTACTTTTTGGCGCCATAGACTCCATTTTTACCGTCCATGTGGCGATTGAGTTACTTTTTGGCGCCATAGACTCCATTTTTACTGTCTATGGCGCACTTTCGCTAAAGCGCTAAATCTATTAAATCCTAAATCCTCACGTAAGTAACTACTCTAATCCTATCATGCTTGGCCTGTTGCCGCACTATTGTGACTTTGCTCGATCGCCTCAGCGGCTAATCCTGCCGCTTCCTCTTCTACTGCCTTCACTGCCCACCAGCGTACTCGCAAACGTAATCTTTCCGTCTTCTGATTCACCTTTACCCCAATTCGGAAGCTACCTTTACTTGGATATTGAATATGTGCTAGTGATACTTTAGGGAAATCTAATTCGTACTCACTTCCCTTAAATACATCTTTGTCCCCCACTACGATCGTATCACTCCGCTTCCACATTTCAGGAACAGGAATATTACTTTGTCCATCCTCATCACTAAGTGCAAGCGTAAGCAGTACGGGAAGCCCTACATCGAATCCATGCTCAATTTCCTCTGAAATAAAGCGACGTTGCTTACGATGATACCACTTCAACTTCTTCGGAGCCTCAATCGAGATTTCTGCAATTCCCGTAATCACCTGCTGTTCTTCCAACTCTTCAATCTGAGGTGGGATCAGTCTAGCAAATTCCTCTTCAATGGTCGGAAACGGAATAATCTGTTCTTCTGACTTAACAGATTCCTCTTGCACCGTTTGTTCTACATGCTCATGAGCTGAAAGATTACTAGCTAGCAGCATTTTATAGAGCAGCGTTGGATTCACAACATAATCGTGAAATGGCTGCTGAATGACTTTGTCGATAACATAACTTGCACCCATCTGTAGCAAATTAATTTGCGCGATATAAATACAAGGATCACTCGGAGCCTCCATCGCTTGATCTAGTGGACGTGCATAGTACGCATGAAGAATTCGCTCTGCGACGGATTCTCTACTAATCTGAACCGTCTGCTTAGGCTGAGATAACTCATACAACAAGCGCTCTCCAATAACTAGCTTAGCGCTGCTTGAAACGGATGATAATTGAATTTGTTTGTTTTTTTCATCTCCATTAGCTGGATGTGCACGTAATGTAATTATTTTTTCATATCTTGTGCCATTCGCATCGGTTGGCTCACTGAAAACAACTTTACCATCGACAAGACCATCAATAATATCAGCATGCTCAAGCTCTAGCTCATATTGGAAAGAGACCGGAGGTGTTTGAAGCGTTTTTTCAATAACTAGCTTTAACTCGAAGCTTTGTCCATACTCCACATAGCGTGGTAGCTGCTGATAGATCCGTACTTGACCATCATCGTACCAGCTCCATGTATCTTCAATGAGATAATCATATTCGAGTTGCTGAGGCTTAGGTGCTTGCTCTGTAATGTAAATGCGATAGCTTTCGAGAATACGATTATGCTCGCTAACTTCCTCACTAGCGCCAACGCCACCACCTACAGTATGCACCGGTTCTTTGCCCTTCTCATCATAAGCGATACAAAGATAGACGTTTTTTGCGTAATCATTGTTTGTAAAACCGTCTACATTCGATAGTTTTATAGTAACAGGCGATGCGACTACAATTTCTCTCCCTAATTTATCAAGAGCAACTCCTGTTTCCATCGAGATAGACTTGTCATCTACAGCAACAACCTGTAGTCCTGATACAACTCCACTTCCGAATAAAAGCCGATTACTTAGCCGATGCTTATCTGAATTATACGTTTGTTCAGACATGAAATCTCGTACTGTCAGCAGCTTGCCATAGAAATAACGATTACGCTCAAACGGAACATACCTTGATTTATTCATACGCTCATTCCTCTCCTTCTTCTTATTCCAAACGAGAATTCAACCCTATTCTTGTATGTTTATCCATGCGATTGTCTTGCCCGACATCTATCGTAATTGTATGATGTGGCATAGATGAACGACCATCTAATGTAAGTAGCATAGGCTCTGATAATACAGTGTTCATTCCTAGATAGGAGTGAAGATCCATATATACCCACGGTTGTAATATTACTAATTTAAACGTTGCAAATACAGGCTTATAACTCTCAACAATATGCTGCAACGTCACTCGCTTAAGCTCTGTATCAACATGCTCAACTTTCACAAGTACATTGAATGCGTGTGGATCTGCAGCATACAAACGGTCCGCCACATCCCCGAGCTCTACATTCTCTTTCAATGGCTTCACTTGTTCATATTCAAGTACGATTGGCGTAAATCCCGTATAAATTCGTACTAATGTTTCAATCGCATACTTTGTACCGCGCATACTATATAATTTGGGCGCTTCCTTCATTAGCTCTCTCAATTGATCCTCTGACCAATAATCATCGGATTCGATGCCTAGCCACCCGAGTAACCATTTCAATGATCGCCCCGACACTTGATTCGGCTCTAAACTTCTCGTAACCGAAGCAATTTGCTGATCAGTATCTTCGATTAAGCTTTGATAAATACTTAAGTAACGTGATAGAAAATCTTGCGACGTTGCATCTCGTTGATAAATACTTGGCAAATAAGTTAGGTAAGAGCTTCGCGGGAAATATACTTCCATGCTTTCAATAATTGGGGAATGCATGCTTGAACCAATTAGCTCTATAAAAATCCATAAGTAGCGCCCATTGGCATGATGTAATAATGCATCCTCAGCATCCTTCAAAGGGCTAATCCAATACGGAGCAAGCGCATCTAACTTTTCCAAAACCGGAATAGAATCATTACGGATAAATTCGTCCAAATTAATTATTTCATGACCAATCGCGATTTCCTTCTGATCAGCAGCATAATAGCTGACATTCCATTGCGTATCTTGTTGCTTATGTACTTGTAGCTTAACTCTGTGCCACTGCGTGCCAGCAACACCACTATCAAGACTTTGGCTACACCATACCCCGATATGCCCATGTCTTTCTTGCCAGTAGGCAGTTTCAGAAATTGGATGAACCGTATAGATTTCTTGCTTCTTATCATTCCATACATATATATTATGTTGCCCCGCTTCTACTTGCTCACCATGCGCTAATTCTAGCTGTCCTCGCTTATAAATATCTCCATCAAGTGAGAAAGAAATCAGCTCACAGCCTTGATCTTCATCCGTTGGCGAGACTAGCGCCCAATACTGATGATTCGCATGATAGCAAATAGAACGAACACTTTGAAAAGGTAATGCCACCATAATCATAGACAACATATTATTGCTTAATTGCCAACGAAGGAGACGTTGCTCATTGCCATCGAAAATTAGTACATTATGTTGATCATCTAGCAGTAATTGATATTTGTCCTGATCTGTTGAAAATTGTAGCTGCTCTTCAGCCAATACTTTGCGCTGTGGTAGTTCCACATTAAGCATCGGCTCACCAACCGCATCAAAACGGAGCAACTGTATATCCCCAGAAGAAGATAATAGACCAATAATAATGACCCCATCTTGATCATCATTAATTAGTTCATACCCAGTGAAGTTATCACTATACCAAGCAGTTGTACTCCATTTCAATTGTGCACGATCAAGTAAATACGATTGCAGCATACTGCCCTGTTCCCCATCGTATAGTACAATGATCGACTCTCGACTCACGGCAATTCTAGCTGGCTGATAACTCTCCTCATAAGGAAGACTCATAACCAATTCTACTAACGGACTAATAAGATCAGTACGCCATATGCAGCCTTTAGAATCTAGCATATACCATCGTTCTTCATCCGTTAATACCGTATCTATAATCGTCTCATGCCCATTGATGAAAGGAATAGTTGTTCGCTTCACTTGACGGTACATAAAGTCTCTAGTTATCTGTAACCCCGCAAGCTCACCTTGCAGCTGGAACGACGTCCCACTGCCCCAATCAGAGGGCTTTCGAAATGTAAAAAAAGTAGGTTGATTCATAGCGTATCCTCCTAAAACATTTAATTAATACGCCTCCCAATTAATTAAATGTTACGTCGTAAGCTAAAAAACTAAAGTGCATGTTCATACTTTAACGTAATATCGATATGAGATAAGCGGACATCAGGTACGTTATATTGCATGATTGGTCATTTTCAGCATGCTTGCGGACACGGTGAACCTTATTAGCTTTATACCACTCTTAATTATCTGTTTTTCGAGGTAATAACGTCTCTAGTGTCCGTTCACAATAAAATACCATCTATATTTTCGAATTAGCGTATCCGTCCTGAGCACGAAGCTTCCAATAAAGGTTCAAAAAATGGGCTTTCAGCACCAAGAAGATGGAACGCTACTTGAGAAAAACGGAAGCGCAAGTGTACATGATTACGTACACGCGAACCGTACTTTCCAAGTTCGTTTCATATTCGATGTCGAGTAAACTACGTCAGCATATCCACCGTGATCAAAGTCCGTTGTTTGAACTACCCCAAAATGAATTCTATGTCGTGTTGGCCTGAGTAAGCTAACCCATTTGGCGGAATAATAATATCTCCACCTTCATCCTGATACACATTATTTCCTTCTGCCATTAACCATACATCTTGGATATACTGTACCCCTGCAACCGTATGAATCATGTCATAAACATCACTTTTATAGATCGCCTTACCAAATTCCCAACCTTCCGATTGATCCGAGGTTTCTGGCTTTAGCCAACTATTTAACGCTTGGATTACGTCATGTTCTTTTCCTTCATATTGCGGAGTAACAACAATAATAGCTCGGAGCGTCACTTTAATGTATTCCGGTGCAATAATATGAAATTGCGATGTAAGTAAACGATACGGCTCAAGATGAGTCGCGATTGTTAAGCGAAGCCCTTCACTCGGAATCGGAAAGCTACGTACACTTTCTGGAACGACTACAACTGAAATATGCCCCATTGCTCGTTCATTGGGATAATTCGTTAATCTTGTATGGTAACCTGAGATCGCTCTTACTCGCGCGATACGAATTCCTGGAATTTCAAGTACACGTTGTTCGATATCTAATGTAGTAATACCGCATTTCGGTTCAAGCACTTCAAGCTTCATACGATTCAATGCTTCACTAACACTTTCTTCTTCAGCCCCGCCATATGCAGGAAATAAGTTAGTTAGACGCAATGCATTTTTTCTTAGCACCATTTCACGAATCGTATCTTCCTTCACATTACCAGCAATTCCTACACCCGTTCGATAGCTAATAAATCTAATATTTCGAGTATGAGAGGCTGACGGCGCTATCCCATGTATTCCATCTGAAAACTGAATATGCGATTCTTCATTAGATAAAATATAATGTCTGCTATGCGTATTGGAATCATCAAAATCTAATACTGATTCCCAATCCTCCCAAAGCATGCACCCGAGCTTTGTTGAATAATGACCTACCTGCAGACGGATATGGTTAGTAAATACGGACGGTATCGGTAGATCATACTTTTGATATGAAATCCCATTGCCTGCTGCCATATATTGTTGCTCAATAAATTCAGGCTGCATCGCAATAATCCGGATTGTATGAGCGCCTATCGGTACCCATGACGATGGTAATAATATAACTTGCAAATGCGTTAATTCATACACCAATTCATACTCACTGCTTGCTATATCAATCCAGCTATTATGAACAAAGTATTGAACTTGAATATGACCTTCCATAAATAATGCATGATACAAATAGACATGAATCGGATCTAGCTGACCAATCATCATATCTTGCGCCGACCATCCATCGAAGGTTTGCTCCATACACCACGTCTGCCCTTGCGTAGCAAATACTTCATTCCACACTAATCTGCGAATCCGTGGTACATCATCAAAGCTACCGCTAACTAGTTGGGCCCGTAACAATGTAACTTCACTTGAACCCGTCGGAATTTCAAATAGAATAGGACCACTTTGATGGATGCAATAAGATTCATCCCGTTCCATCCGAACAGGTTGCCAGCTGCCACCCTGCACATCTTCTTCGTAATAGCTCCATTCCACGTAAGCAGATGGCGTGAAATTTTTGTATCGTGCTGGAATACGAATCGTTGGTTCTTGACGATCCAGCTCAATCCATAACGATAAAGGAGTGTTTCGAGGCAGCGGCTGTTCCAGCTTCAATTGCATCATTGCATCCTGCTGGGCATGCTCGCCAAAAGGATAAAATACTGTCCGACCATTCGTCATGTCCTGCGATAAATGTGTAATATCATCGACACGAGTAAGCGTAATTAATTGATTCGTATTAGGAATAATTGTAATCGAACGAACCGTTTCAAAAATTAACTGACCTACCTTCAATTGCGTTCCAAGTGGTATATAGGTTAGCTGATTAGCATGAGAAAAGCTTAGTGATGTCATCGCAGGCATACGATCGCGTGGTACCACACCAAGTAGCTTTAGAAATTTCCGTTCATGCGTAACAGAAAGAGCGTCTAGCTCATATTGCTGCATTTCCAGATGCCAAGCCAGCATTTCGAGCAATGTAATACCTGGGTCATGAGCATTCTCATCTGTCCAATCAGGTGCGATACGCGGTATGAGGTCTCTTGCTTCACGTACAAGCTGTTCAAAACTACGATCATCCAGATTTGGTATTGGTAACATGACAATGACTCCTTTCTATGAAGGTTAAAATGGTTACATCGTAATCAAAGCCGGCTTTTTGAACTTCCTCTTACAATAAAGGTTCAAAAAGCGGGCTTTCGCAAGCCAAACAGGTGAAGCGTTGCTTGAGTAAGGCGGAAGCGCAAGTGTACGTACTTGGTATACGCGAACCGTACTTTCCAAGTTCGCTTCAGATGCGACGTCGAGTAACCCTCGAAGCTTAATCATCGTTATCAAAGCCGGCTTTTTGAACTTCCTCTATTGGTGTAACTCTATCGTCAATCGATGTTGACCAGGTATAACAATACTATGTGGCAACTCATCTATTCGATCAGGATTCCACTCGCTGCGCTCACCATTTTCAAGCTTATATGACTCTAGTAATAGCTGCGGAATATGAACAACTGGACCTACAGATTTCATCAGTGCGTAGAACATTGACGGATGTATCATTCCACCAATTTCCCAGCCGCGTCCGTCAGTATTTCCAGTTAGCGGATGTAAAAACTGCTCTAATTTCAACAATAATTCACGTTCAACCTGCACGACTTCATCCATATTACGAACCCAAATCGTCGCTCGCACACCAATTTCTAAATATACTGGCTCAATAACTTGAAGCTTATTCGGAAATGCAATGCTTGCAGCTGTAGCCTGTAATAACGTATGCTCTACAGCCCGTTTCAACTCTTGAAAATGTGTTCCTTGTCGTCTGCCTGATTGCGGCATTACAATAATGGTTAATGCCCCTAATTCCTTTTCTAGCTTCACATTACGATTGGGCAAACATTTCACTTTTGCTACGTTCGGATGTGCTTCCTTCGTCATCCATTCAAAATCTTCAGCTATAACAGCTCTCTTCCGATGAGCAAATCCTTTCGATCCACGTTCCATAGCTTCTTGGATCGTACCGGCATTACAGCCTCCTGCTGCTTCTTCGGCATTGTAAACCGAATCAACATAGGCAATCGCATTTTGCATCGTAGTAATTTCCAGTTTCCCTACATTACCACGACTTCCTCCACCAGAAATGTAATTAACCTTTACTTGGTCATCACCAACGACAGACACTGTTCTGCCTTGCTTACCATCGCCAAACGTAATCCGTCCCGATGCTCGATCAATTCGATAATGTCTATCTGTAGGCTTAGAACGTAGGAATTGTTCAACATGCTCATAACGAATCCAAACCTTCATTAATTGCTGTTCAGAATCATGCATCAGCATCAAGCGATGTGGAATTTCGATTTCTAATTGACTTAATTCATGTGAGCTAATACTATCCGTCTCATCTACCCATACTTCCTCTGCAAGCACAGGAGTTAGTGATAGCGCATAGTAGCTTGCATGAATGTCTTGGGCAATATGATATCCATCAATGAAACTCGGCAATTCATCCTCTATCGTCATTTGCTGAAGTACCGTTAACGTGTTCAGCATAATCTGCTTTACTTTAGGCTCATACATCTGCTCATTACTTGCATAGTAGCGAGTATCCCGGTTAATTGCTCGTAGCCAGTATGCTTGCTTACCAAATTGTCGGCTATAAGCAAAATCTTGTGGACCGACAAATTGAATCGTTCCGCTTTGTGTAAACCCATGTGTTTCATCGGCTATTGCTAAGGAAGTCCATACTGCTGATGTGCCTACGCTTCGCAAATATTCCCATTGAATATGCGGTATTTCTTCACTTGTCCAATTTTTAGTAACCATATCGATATATAGATGAATAGGACCACGAGTCGGAGCCTGATCGAAACCAAACCATACGGTAGGCTGATAGCCACTTAATGGTTGAAACGGACGAAAGGGCATTCCGCCACTACGCATTTCTGGGGAATGATCGCGCAATTCTAAGTTGTTTAATGTTACAAATTGTTCTGGAGCAAATAATGGCTCCGCATATTTATAATTCAATTGCAGCTGCGATATATACGGTGAATAATATACGGCATCAATTGAATAGGCGTTGTTGACTGAAACGATGCGTCCACGTATCCAGTAATTCAATTCTGAATTAACATCGGTAGTCTCCATATCTATTGGGCATATGAAGCTTAGCTCACACATCTGCTTACCTTCCCAAACTACGTTGAACATTGTACTAGCGGCATCCGCTACTTGAAGCTGAACCCACGAGCGGCCGTTCCAATATTCCCACTGTACATGTGTAATCGTTACAATATCTGGTTGGTCTACCTTATCTAGATCATCACGCTTCATGATCGGTTTCCAGTTAATCGGCTTTGGCTTATTCGGAAATAAACGATGCGTATTGTACTCAAGCTGGAACGATATTGTCGTTAATGCCCCGCGCTTAGATAATGTCTCTTCACTACCAATATAGAACAATCCATATGGAGCGAAGAAATCACCAAATGGTTCCGCACCCTGCACCGTATTGACACCCATATCATTATAATAAGTACGATCTGCATCCATCCCGACTGTATCTTTTGCGGCCGCATAATCTGTCTTCATAATGACTCTTTCGAATTGGACTTTACCTATTGCTGAGCCACCAGCCACATCTGAAAGTGATAGGGCACGACAACGAATCCAGCGACCTTCCCGCTCTTCCACAATCGTTAGCTGGAGCTTGCGTCGTGATAGCTTGAGCAATCGAATAGCGACACCATGACTATGAATCGCATCGAACTCCCACCATTGACCATCACTGTAATATTCCCATACCACTTTATCCAAATCAGCTAATAAAGCTACTGATTCCAGTAATGCAGATTCATGCTGTGGATGGATGAATGTCAGTGCGATAGCGGCAGGTTCATCAACTAAAAATAAGAAGTCATGGGCAAGATACACCGTGTGCTCTTGAATATTAACCCCAACACTTCCGTATAATGCAATCGTTGCTTCTTGTTCACTCGACGGACTATAGCTATTGTCGATGCCATCATTGCGATGTACAATAACGCGATCTTTACGAGGATAGACTGCAACAATTTGCTGTAGCTTAGCTGGTGTAAGTAGGGCTGGTCTCGACGTTTCAAATACGATGGGATCACTGCTATCGATGCTGTTAGCCGATAATTGGATACCTTTATCGATAAAGACAGCTTCAGGTGTTCCTTCAGCTAGTTTGAACGTCACTTGAGCAATTGCAGATGTTGCATGCGCACGCTCCACATTGAAATGATTAAGGAATGTCAAATAGCTTTTATACGGTATTTGATTAAGCCTTTGAATATTCCCCTCTAATAAATGGAGAAACATCAATGCGAGTGCGCTACCAAAGTCAGGGTCATCCTCATTGAATTTCCATTCTGGTGCATAATAAGGAACCATCATATTCAATTGTTCAATGAGTTGTTGATGCTTACGGGTATCAATCAATGGTGATTGAGTAGCCATTCCTAAGCTCGTATTCATGATTTATCGCTCCGATGGTTTAATTTGCCCCTTCATATAGGTAGAAAGGATACACTTGGTTATATAAATTATTAGTTGTTCTTACTGTATATTGAACATGAATATTCAATCGATTGTCTTCGTTCGTATCAGGTTTCACTTCAACCTCTATTTCATGCACGCGCGGCTCCCATTTCATAATGGCACCGAGCACTTCATTTTCAATAAGCTGCAGAGTTAGCGCATCATTGTTCTCAAATAAATATTGCTCGATGCCACTACCATAATCAGGACGCATCACCCGCTCGCCCTTCGATGTCCATATTATAATTTTAATTGCCTCAGCAATATCTTCCTCGAACTCGGAAGACTTTACACGACCTGTTAATTCGTCCACCTCAATCGGAAACTTCCAGCCACGACCTAAAAATTCTTTAGACATTTCCGCCCTCCCTTCGTACGATTAGTTAATCTTCACCATGGCTCCTTTAATATTTATGAGCCCCCCACTATTAATGTCGATCGAAGCATTGGCTTTCAATTCTAATTTACTGTCAGCCTGAATTTTGACCGCCATAGCTTTCAATGTAATATCAGCGCTGCCCTCTAATTTAATCGAACCACTCTTAGCAATTGTCACTTTCGTGTTGCTACTACTTATCGTTATATTGCCACTCTTGCTATCCATCGTTAACTTTTGCTCTTTGTTTTTCGTCGCTAATTGTACTTTCTTACCTTTGTCGTCGAGTTCTAGCTGATGACCCTCAGCTGTTGTAATGATAATACTACCTGCTTTATTCTCATCATTAAATACGATTTCATGACCTGCTCGTGTTCTAATCTTACGAATATCATTATTATCGTTTTTACCCTCCGGTGGCTTCTCAATATTATTCCACAAACTTCCAATAACAATGGGTGAGCGAATATCACCAAGTAAAAATGCGACAAGTACCTCATCGCCAACTTCCGGAATAAATAATGCACCGCGACTTTGGCCACCCATCCATGTAACGATTCTCGACCAATCTAATTCCTTCTGATCATCAATAATCGGAATCTTCACTTTAACTCTTCCAAGCTTTTCGGGATCTTTATTATCGGTTACGAACCCTGTATACACACCTGCCATCACTTCATCGGTATCTTCAGATGAAAAAGCATCAAATAAATTATTCACCGCTACACCGCATTTCCTTGTAAATTGAAGTTAGAACGATATCCCGAGTCGTCAATAATATGAGTAGCACTTTCAATATAATATATAGTGTTCAAATGAGTGCCTAAGCCGCCAAGCTCAATATATCTGCCTGCTCGTAGCTCTGGCAAACCGATACAACTCCCTTGCGCACTAACTAATTCCATACTGCGCTCCTGCATTCTCGATGTCGCAATCATTCGAGCCTCTGCTTCATCGTTCACCGTCTTCTGGATCACTTCTACAAAATTTCCTAATTTGCTTAATATATTTGGTCCCGTCCGCGAGTTTGAGCCAATCTTATCAACTTTACTCGATTCCACAGTGATCGTTTTCTTCTGATTTCGCGATGTCGCCTTCACAATGACTTTCGTGACCTGCTCTGATATATCTTGTTCTAGTCGGAAGCTACTGAGATGTTTGCCCAATTCGAGCTTCATAACTGGAGTTTTATTAGCAGTCCTCTCACGGTAATACAATTTCTTGCCAACAATGAAAAAATCAAAATCTAAATCCTTCGCAAGTTTCTCCAAAAACATATGATCATTTTCTACATTTTTCACAATTTTCGGATGTGTTATTGGTGTTGTTTCAATATCAAAGCTCGTTATTCCGTATTTTCGACCTATTTCTTGAACGACATCACTTATTTTTTTGTTAGCCCAAACTTGCGGCTCCCCGCCCCTCATCATATAAAAACTAATATCCATTGCTTTTATCGAGATTAACGGTACATCATCAGTCGAAAAATCAAATTCTACATTAGATATATAGCCGAAAAAGATCGGTGTCAATCGATCCGTATAACCAAACGACACCTCAACTGAATTACCTAGCATAAGTAACGAATTAGTCCACTGAAAGTCCCGTTTAATGAGGTCGTAGGCGTTCGTAACCGAGAAGCTGGTCATATCTGCTTTTTTCGTAATAGAAGTATCAACCGTTACCGATTCCACCGCCATACCTTCTCTTACAATATCTTTATTATTAATAACGATTTTGAAGCTAGGAGCGATAAACCCACGATAATGCTCTTCAAGCTTATCAAAACTCGTCTTAGAATTATCTAGCTTTACACTACTCATCCCGCTCCCCCTAATCTTCTAGCCATACAATCGTGGAATTTTGATTACAGTGCCTGGTTCCAAGCGACGTGGATCAGCAATCCCATTAGCACGAGCAATTGCTCGCCATAACGCAGCATCTTCGTACTCTTCAGCAGCAATTTGCCATAATTGATCGCCTTGCTTCACCGTTCTCTGCTTCGTTCGGTCAGCGGATTGACGAGGTATCTCTTGCAGCTGCTCCTTCACCGACTTCGCAGACTTGAATGATACGTTGAGCTTGGCACGAACGGGCTTTCCGCTATGATTGAACATCGTATAACGCTGGGATATTTTTTCTACTACCCCTTGAAACGATAAGGAACCCCAGATGAATTTACACAATGGCGGTGCATGTAAATCTTTATCGACATTCAATAGTCCAACGATTTTCATCGTATATTTGCGGACATCCTCTGATTTTTCATAGCTATCGAAAAATAACTCCATAGATAGAGTCGTCGCTTCACCAGAAACAAATTGAGCAATCGGCTGCGAGGAACCTGGGATCGATTGCCATGAAAATTTATTAGATGATTCTAACGAGTATTCCGTTGGATTAAATAATACCTCTACTCGCTCCTGCTTGGGTCCAGCCATGACGATAATCATCGCTTTTTCTAACGCCATTACTGCTCAGCTCCTTGTCTACACGAATTACTCTTCTATGCTACAACGCTATATTATCGAGCATACTATTGCCGGCAACTAACGACTAGCGACCATTACGATGCTGCTCTAGCCGTATTTTTTTGGATATTTGATCGAATAACTGATCGGATAATTGTCTAATATTAATACTCGGTTGCTTTTTTGTTTCTTTCGTTGTGGAAAGCTCCTGTTCTAATCGCTTTACAGTTACTTCTAGCTGCTTCACTGCATCTTGTTGCTTCGTATCATCCTGCTGCTTACTTTGCTGCTTCGCTATATGTAAATTCATCGAAGAATGCGTATTACGTCTCACTTGCTCGACGATTTGTGATGTACGCTTACTAGACTGTTCATTCACAATTAGTTGTAAATTCTGTTCATTTGTTGGTTTCACTTGTACAATCGACAAGGGTGACTGGGTACTTATAATGTCTTTCACCTTACTTAGTGTTGTAAATCGCTTTGTTAACCGCTCGCCTTGCTGCTGTGAGGAGTGAATAAGGTTAATTCGCTTTGTCGCAATACTATTCATTGCTATTGAAGCTACATACAGCGGCTTGTTAATTAATTGCGTATCTATAGCTTCAGCGTTGTTAGTAACACTTTGAGTTATGCGACTACTCGCTTTCTGTAATTCATTAATTAATGCTCCTAATTGTTGCGTGCTATTATTACTATTAACACGATAATACAGCTGCTTTAATTGGGAATGTTTCACATTGTAATTAGTTTGTATTACAGATAAAGAGCCGTCATTGCTCGTCACTCTTACTGACTCCGTCGAGTGCCCGATTGTAGTTCTCAGCGTATCATTACGATTGCTACTAGACTGATCACTTTGGTCATTAATATAGTTCGTATTTGTAGCTCCACTGTTTGTACTAGTCGCTCCCATGCGCGAGGTTTGTGGCACAATAAGTGTGACCGCTTGCAGTTGTTTCAATTTGCTTTGTAATACCTTCACCTGCAGCAATTGCGTTTTATTCACTTTACTTATATGAGTAAGCTGACTTGTTATGGACAATTTAGTATATTGAGGGCGCTGTGTAATCAACTCATTCGATAAACTAGTTGAACCTGCTCGTTGCTTCATACGCTCCTCATTGGTTAATGTAATAGCTCGAGCTAAGGTCGGCTTCAGATTGGTCGGCTTATGTTGCGTTGTTTGTTCCCTGACTTGCTGTGATGCTTGTTGCGGCACTTGCTGTGATACTTGTCGGGATACTTCATGTGATACTTGCTGTGATACTCGCTTCGTTACTTGCTGCGATGCCGCTTGTGACGCTTGCTGAGAAACCTGTTGTGTTACTTCTTGCGTTATTTGCTGTGATACTTGCTTCATTACTTGCTGCGATGCCGCTTGTGACGCTTGTTGAGATACTTGCTGTGTTATTTGCCGAGTCGTTTGCTGATCGTTGCTTGACTGATGATTCCGATTCACCGTGTAAATAAGCTCAGCTTGACGGCGTATCCCAGCTTGCTTTAATAATAACGGACTTGGTAATTCAGCTTGTCGCCCCTTGTCTAACGCAGGCTGAGCCTGAGGCATACGGACAAAACCTCTACGTTGCTCCTCTGGTAATACTCTATAGCTAAGCTTTACGACAGGAACTAGCGATAGCTTGCGGGCACGTGGTGTCTTTTTCTTCTCCACCATTTCAATCTGATAAATTAATCGCTCATTGCGCTCGATCAATTGCTGATGGAATGATGTGACTGAACGAATTTGGCCTCCAGTTGCTTCAATACGCCGTTGCTGTTTCTTGGTCGCTTCTCCAGTAATTATTGCTATTTGTCTTGTAGCGAGCGATGCAATATTACTGCTTTCCTTATGGTTATGTGAATGCTTGTTGTTAATAATTTCTTGCATATGTGAGCGCTCATTATTAGTAATTTCTTGCTTATGTGAATGCTGATTAATAGTAATTCGTGAATCTACTTGTGTAAGTGGATTACGATAGATCAGCGTTGCTTTCTCATTGACCGTTGCAGCATCCCTATTAACGAGTGGAATGTATACAAGCTTTTGTACACCTTGAAGCGTTCTTTGGTGGTACTTAATCGTATTAATATGATGTGCTGTCGTTTTCAAATAATATTTCATATCATTAACAATCGTCTGATTTCGCTGTTCTAAATTAGTACGTGATATTTCATGCTGTGATTCACTTCTTCTAAGGCGAACACCTTGTTGTTTCTGTTGGCGCAGCATTGTAATTTGCGCTATGGTCAGCTTACGATGCCATTGTTCTAATACTGTCGATAGTGATTTATTAATCATTGCTTTTCTAGCAACAGAATGTATCTCAGCATGTGTTACTGCTTGAGTTTCACGTAATACTTCTCGTTTCTTTACAACTTGCGACTCATCTAATACTTCTCGTTTCTTTACAACTTGCGACTCATCTAATTGCGTTTCATATAATACGGCCTTCTTACGGTAGCGAGTATTACGTTCAATTAATTCGGCTGTAATCCGCTCCTGCTCTTCTCTTACAATATTTCTTATATACGGACTAAGTATTATCTTCGCTACTGCCACTTGCTTGTCATTCACACGCTGCGTCGTTTCAACATGCTCAATATGATGCAATCCGTTCATAGAGTAATTATTTGGATGACTAGATGAATTAGCATTAATCCCAGATGATAAAGCTGTCGATGATATTCGATGACTTGCATTATTTACAGTAGCTAACGGAGTCTGATTACTAGCTTGATTAGTAGCTGTTAATATTGTCTGATTGCTATCCTCATCTGCCGAAACCAATGATGTACGAACTAGCTTCGCTGTAGCTTGAGCTTGCCTGCTGTTAGATTGTTGACTGTTAGCAGCTACAATTGCTTCATCACCCTGCATATGGTGTGATGTAGTTAGTATCGTTCTACGTTCAATCTGAGATTGGACTTGCTGAAGCCGTTGTCGCTGGGCTTTCATCTGCGCCGTTTGCTTCACTTTTTCAAGTAATGTTATTGAACGTTGCGTAGCAGTATTCGGTACTACATCTACAGTTGTCCCCAGTGCTACATTAGATAACGGGGGGCTTACTAGTAATGGTGCATTTTTATATTGAATAATTTGATTAAGCTGGTGATATTCATAAATGAGCTTAATATGAAGCGGCTGAATAACCTTTGTCAATTGAATAATTGGAGATTTCGCAAATGTCATAGCATCGCGCTTCTTCGGCTCAATCCGATGCTGAAGCTTACTTCGTGCAAAACCGTTGTCAATTCTCCAACCATACTTTCCAACAATTTTATTCGCGAATTGTTGATCTGCTAGATGTATGTTCCTAATCGGCTTTTCTCTAAACATTGCATAATCTCTCCTTTCCTCTCATGATGGTTATCCTGTTGCTGCAGTAAACAGCCATTGTCATTGCATTCGCTATTACAACAGCTTAAAACCATTATGTACAAGCTCAATTTGTTCAATCGCAACCTCACTAACGCTGGCGTTCAGATCAGGTCCTACCCATTTACTGGGGAAGGCATCGTTAAATGTCCAGCGACGAAACTCCCGAAACTGTTCATCAAATAGAATGATCGAGCCACTGCGACGGACAATTTTCCCTTGTACTACATCGTTATACCAATCCCATAGCTCGTAAGAATCTGTTAAGCCATGCTTTAATATAATTGGGACATGCTTTGTTCGCATCGGCAATTGATGGGCGTACTCATTAACCCCGCCTTCGTTATATTGCTCTAGCTCTGTTTCGACAACTAGACCACTAACCTCTGAAAAGCTGGCGACGAGTAGATGCTCAATTTCGACCATGAATCGATAGTTACCAACGACTTTAGAATAAAATCCATCTAGATCTGACATATTGTTCACCTCATCTTAATGAAAGCTCTCTTAGAACACGTCAAATGGATTTTTGCGATCTTTGTCATCACCCATCTTACGATTGATCTTCGATATTTCATCGCACCATTTCCGTCGTTCACGATGTTCCATATTCATAATATCTTCGTGCTTCCAGTGGAAGTAGTAAGCGATAAATCCCGCTTCCTCGTACAAGCGTTGCTCGGGATAAACGCTTATGCTCCTTCCATCTCGGACAAAAAAGAAATATCAACCTCGTGCTCATGCTCGCATTTGGGACACATTGTGCGAACAGAAAGCTTTTCTGTTTCATTAATTTCACGATAAAAGTTTTGTAGAAATGCTAGATCAGCAGTAAAAAACCTTTCAATAGTTTTCGTGTCTACAGCACGAACATCTCCAAGCTTCGTAATGACCCGAGCTAACAATATAATTGTTAAATATCCTGGATTTTGCTGTACACGTTGATCTCTCATCGGCAGAATCTCATCTGCTGCTGTTGCCAGTCTCATCGTGCCACGACGATGCAAATTACCATTCTCATCGACATAACCTCTTGGCAACTCAAATTCAAACTCCGTACGAAATGACATTTTTTATCCTCCTAAAAACTTTTCATAAGTTCTTGATATACTTCCTGTTGATGAAAAGTTACTTCGTAAGCATTCACCAAACTTTTTATGACTACTTGTTATGCTTCCTGCAAATAAAAAGTCGCCTCGTAAGCATTCACCAAACTTTTCATAAGTTCTTGATATACTTCCTGTTGATGAAAAGTTACTTCGTAAGCCAAATCTACTTTTTGAACTACCTCTTCCAAATAAAAGTTCAAAAAGTGGACTTTCAGAATCAAGCAGGTGAAGCGCTACTTGAGCAAGGCGGAAGCGCAAATGTACGTGTTTGGTACATGCGAACCGTACTTTCCAAGTTCGCTTCAGATGCGACGTCGAGTAACCTTCGAAGCAACTCATCGTTATCAAAGTCCATTTTTTGAACTACCTTATAACAGGTCTGCGGCTAATTGTGCTAGCTTGGAGCGTTCCCCCTTCTCCAGTGTAATATGTCCACTTAGCTGCTCTTGTTTAAATTTCCCTACAATATTTGTTAAGCCATTACTCATAGAATCTAAGTATGGATGATCAATTTGCTCCGGATCGCCCACTAAAACTATTTTACTACCTTCACCAACTCTTGATACAATCGTCTTAATTTCATGACTTGT
>DXHF01000425.1 GCA_019113605.1 Candidatus Paenibacillus intestinavium | reverse complement strand
CAGACGAATACATATCAAGCTAATAGTGTGAAATTCGCACGCTATGGCATTGAAGAGCAAGTAGGCGAGATTAATCGTGCAGCTGTTCGGCTTGCTAGACAAGCTGCAGGCGATAAAGCGTTCGTAGTAGGTACCGTTGGTTCTATTCGTGATGGAAAACGAGGGAATGTTAGAACTTTAACGTTAACAAACGCTCTTCATGAGCAAATCCATGCACTGCTTTCAGAAAATGTAGATGGACTATTATTTGAAACCTTTTATGATCTAGAGGAAATGAAGCTTGCTGTACGTATCGCAAGAGAAGAAAGCAATATTCCAATTATTTGTCAATTTGCTGCAGAGGATTCTGGCAGAACGGTTGATGGTTATACATTGGAAGATGCTTTTGCGCAATTGAAACAAGAAGGTGCAGATGTTATTGGTTTCAACTGTAGAACTGGACCGAACGGCATACTTAAATTATTGGATAGTATTGATAATAAAACGGATCTACCTTATTCGATATATCCAAATGCAGGTGCAGCAAGTTTTGTTGATGGGAAATACGAATATACGGCTGGACCGGAATATTTCGCATCTATGGCTACAAAGTTTGCTGATCGTGGTGCTCATATTATTGGTGGCTGCTGCGGGACTACGCCAAAACATGTGAAAGCAATGGCAGAAGCGCTTACTGATTATGAACCAGTCCCAGTTGAAGCGCGTAATGTCAAGGCGAATAAATCGAGCCAGGCAGCTTCTTCCGATGCTGTATCTAGGTTTAAGTGGGGAACTGCTCGACGTAATGAGCAGACGATTCTCGATAAAGTGAAAGCGCGTCATACTGTAATCGTTGAGCTTGATCCACCGCGTGATCTTGATATTTCGAAATTTATGGATGGTGCCGCAGCGTTGAATGATATCCAAGTTGATGCTATTACGATGGCAGATAATTCACTTGCTGTTACTCGGATGAGTAATCTTGCGTTAGCTGCATTAGTTCAAGAACAAATCGGTATTACTCCGCTCATTCATATTGCATGTCGTGATCGTAATCTTATCGGTACACAGTCACATCTAATGGGCTTAGATGCATTAGGCATTGATCATGTACTTGCGGTAACGGGAGATCCTGCTCGTTTTGGTGACTTGCCTGATTCTAGCTCCGTTTTTGATATGACTTCATTTGAATTAATACGGATGACGAAGCAGCTTAATGACGGTATTGCGTTTTCAGGAAAACCGCTTAAGCAAAAGGCTAATTTTATCGTTGGTGCTGCTTTCAATCCTAACGTGAAGCATTTAGATAAAGCGGTACAACGTTTGGAGAAGAAGATCGCAGCGGGTGCCGATTATATTATGACGCAGCCGGTCTATGATACTGGCTTAATTGAACGAATTGCAGAGTCAACGAAGCATTTATCAGTACCGATCTTCCTTGGTATTATGCCGTTAGCGAACGGTCGTAATGCTGAATATCTTCATAATGAAGTACCAGGGATTAAGCTTTCTGATGAAGTACGAGCTCGTATGGCAGGGCTTGAAGGGGAAGAGGGCCGGGCAGAAGGTGTGAAAATTGCCAAGGAACTACTAGATTGTGCTATTTTACATTTCAAAGGTATTTATTTGATGACACCATTTTTACATTATAATATGGCAGTACAGTTGACGGAGTATGTAAAAAACAAAACTATTCACTTGTGATTACATTTCGCTCCGCGCTTCCCTAGCTTCATGGCATCTTCTTGGTACTGACAAGCGAAATATTCGAGGAAGTGTAGTCAACTTCTAAACATGCATTCATCGGAAACACATGTATTTCCGATGAATGTTTCTATAGAAACATTTTAAGTGCTGATCGATTACATTTTATTCCTAGCATATTGCGAAGGGGTAGTACATTTTACAAAATGTAACCTGATTTTGAGTGTTTTATTCATTATTATTGCAATTATCGACGAAAAGCTTGTTCATAATAGAAAAATCAATTAAAATGAAGCTTATGTTATGATAGCTCTGTATAGTATGTACCTTTATTTTTTCGTCAACACTAGAATGAGGAATCTTTTTCTATACATCTATTGATTATGAACTGCGTGATGCAATTGTATCTGATCTAGTTGAAAGATGCATGTGGAGGAGGATCTAGCTTGGCAATAAAGCTTATTAATATCGGTTTCGGAAATATTGTTTCGGCGAATCGTATTATTTCGATCGTGAGTCCTGAATCGGCTCCGATTAAACGCATTATTCAAGAAGCGCGTGATCGACATATGCTAATTGATGCGACATACGGACGTCGTACGCGTGCCGTAATTATTACGGATAGCGATCACGTTATTTTATCTGCTGTGCAGCCAGAAACTGTTGCGCACCGCTTGTCCACTAAGGACGACGATAACGACGAATAGTACGAGGAGT
Organism: Candidatus Paenibacillus intestinavium; assembly: GCA_019113605.1. GTDB lineage: Bacteria > Bacillota > Bacilli > Paenibacillales > Paenibacillaceae > Pristimantibacillus > Pristimantibacillus intestinavium. The sequence continues at coordinate 5,952 of DXHF01000425.1, read as the reverse complement.
TTGAAACAAATGGGATTGTTAATTGTTTTGTCAGGTCCTGCAGGAGTAGGCAAAGGAACTGTATGTACCGCGTTACGTTCACGTATGCCTGAGCTAGTATACTCAGTATCAGCTACGACTAGACATCCGCGACCAGGCGAAATTGATGGTGTGAATTATTTCTTTAGAACGAGAGAACAATTTTTGCAAATGATTGACCAAGATGCTATGCTTGAGCATGCAGAATACGTAGGTAATTTCTACGGAACGCCGCGTGACTTCGTTGATGAGACATTAGCTAATGGGAAAAATGTCATTTTGGAAATTGAAGTTCAAGGTGCGATGAAGGTGAAGGAGAAGTTTCCTGAAGCAGTTATGGTATTTTTGCTTCCACCATCATTAGCTGAGTTGAAATCAAGAATTACTGGTCGTGGAACGGAAACCCTTGATACGATTAATACTAGAATGAATGTTGCAGTAGAAGAGTTAAGTCTTCTTAGTCAGTATGATTATGCGGTAATGAATGATGAGATTGACATTGCTTGCGATAAAATCCGTAGCATCATTCTTGCGGAAAACTGTAGACGAGAACGTCTTCCTGCCCATATTTTAGCGATGGGTGCTGCAACAGAGAAAGCATGAGTGAGGAGAATGTCCAATGTTATATCCATCTATTGACGAACTAGTTAAAAAAGTTGATAGCAAATACACTTTAGTAGTTGCTGCTTCCAAACGTGCAAGAATGCTACGAAATGGTGAGAAGTCTGAATTAATCGGTGCACGCTCTCACAAAGCAGTTGGCTTTGCGCTAGAGGAAATTTATGCTGATATGATTAAAGTTGAGCATATTCCTGGTAAAGAGAAGGATGAACAAAAAGACGAACGCAAGGACGAGCGCCGCGAAGAACGTGGATAGTCTATTGCTTTAGGTAAGAAGATGTGCGCATAAGAAATGCGTGCATCTTTTTTATTTTTATTTGCACAAAAGAAGGTTAAAATAAGTTTTATGTTGAATTACTACACCTATATGGAAATATGATAAGATAGGTAGTGTACAACGGAATATGCTTATTATTTCTATGCGAAAGCGATGACATCAACCTATTTTCTAGGAGGGATTGAGATGGAAAACGTTACTTATCCAATCGGAAGATTTGTGTTTGAAGGCATGACAGCTATGCAAAAACAAGAATGGATCCAGCAAATCCAGCAGTATCCAGCATTACTAAGAGCGACAGTTGAAGGTTTTTCTCAGGAACAACTAGATACCCCGTATCGCACTAGTGGTTGGACGGTAAGGCAGGCAGTGCATCATATTGCAGATTTCTCAATAAATGTACTTACTCGGTTCAAGCTTGCTTTAACGGAAAATAACCCAACGATCAAACCTTTCTTGGAAGAGAAATGGGTACTATTAACTGATACTCGTTCCATGCCTATCGAGCCAAGCTTAAGTATTATTGATGGTACGTATGCGCGTTTACTCGTTTTACTAAAATCAATGAGTATGGCTGAATTTGAACGGCAGTTTTATCATCCGGAAAAAGGTGTACAAATATCATTAAAGTTTTTTTTGAGTTATTCAAGATGGCATTCGTATCATCATCTAGCTCATATTCAAGCATTGAAACAACGTAATGAATGGTAATTACATTATTTTAATAAAGGTTCAAGAAGCAGGTTTTCGAAATGCGGTTGCGCAAGCGCCGGCACATAATTTCATCTAGCGAGTGGCATAACGTAGATGGAATCTACGTAAGCACGATAACAATCGAAGAATTTCATCTTTGTTATCGACTAAGCTACGTTAGCGTAATCATCGCTATCAAAGTCCACTTTTTGAACTACATTACAATGAAGGTTCAAAAAGTGAGCTTTCAGAATCAAGCAGGTGAAGCGTTACTTGAGAAAGGCGGAAGCGCAAGTGTACATCATTACGTACACGCGAACCGTACTTTCCAAGTTCGCTTCAGATGCGACGCCGAGTATGCTACGTAAGCATATTCATCGTTATCAAAGCTCACTTTTTGAACTACCTTACTAAGGGAGTTGGCATAGTGTTACGAGGCAAGACTATAGTACTCGGAATTAGTGGAGGCATTGCAGCCTACAAAGGGGCTGCCATTTGTAGCAAGCTTGTAGGAGCGGGTGCAAATGTGCATGTTATTATGACAACGTCTGCTACAAAGTTCATTACGCCATTAACATTACAGACACTTTCCAAAAATGAAGTCCATATTGATACATTTGACGAAAATAATCCGCAGGTGGTTAACCATATCAATCTGGCAGATCATGCGGATCTTATCGTTATCGCACCGGCAACAGCGAATACTATTGGTAAATTAGCCAATGGTATCGCAGATGATATGTTAAGTACGACGCTTCTTGCAGCAACTTGTCCGATCGTGATCGCGCCTGCGATGAATGTTCATATGTATGAACATCCAGCTGTCGTTCACAATATGAAGTTGCTTGCAGATCGCGGGGCAATGTTTATTGATCCAGGTACTGGTCAGCTTGCCTGTGGCTATGTAGCGAAGGGACGTCTAGCAGAGCCAGAGGAAATTGTAGATGCTTTAAGTCGCTGGTTTAGTAAGCCACAGCTATTACAAGGTCAATCTGTACTAGTTACGGCGGGAGGTACAATCGAACGGCTTGATCCAGTTCGGTATTTGACGAATGATTCTTCTGGGAAAATGGGATTTGCTGTTGCAGAAGCAGCTAGAGCATTAGGTGCAGATGTTACGATTGTAGCAGGTAGAACGAGTGCGGAACCACCTCCAGGTATTCGATTAGTTCGAGTCGAATCCGCAGCACAAATGCTAGAGGAAGTGCTAGCTCGCTATGAGCAATCTAATATCGTGATCAAATCAGCAGCTGTAGCAGATTATCGTCCCGTACAACGCTTTGGACAAAAGCTTAAGAAAAGTCGTGGCGACGTGCTTCATCTTGAACTAGAGCGTACAACTGACATATTGCAAACACTAGGTGAGCAGAAAAAAACTCAAATTTTAGTAGGCTTTGCTGCTGAAACTGAGGATGTCGAAAAATATGCATTGGATAAATTAGAACGTAAGCACTGTGATTTTATCGTCGCTAATGATGTTTCCGCTGAAGGAGCAGGATTTAACGGTGATACTAATATAATTACAATCTATAATAAGCAAGGGATTGTGGAGCGACTTCCGTTACTCGGCAAAGCTCAAGCTGCGGAAAGACTTATGAATATTGTAGCAAACCGATTACAACAGATTAAGGATGATAGTCATGATCGCTAATATTATTGTAGATGTGCCGAGCCGACAGACGGATCGGCCTTTTGATTATGAAGTGCCATTTGACATGCAGTCATGGATTGAGGTTGGTAGTCGAGTTGGCGTTCCTTTTGGTAGTCGTGTACTTCAAGGGTTTGTAATCTCACTTTCGACGGACACAGATTATGATCGAAGTAAGTTGAAAAGTGTGTCTCAATTGCTTGATCCTGTTCCGCCATTATTGCCCGATCTCATCGATCTTTCGGAATGGCTTAGTCATAAGTATTGTTGTTCTAGAATAGCATCTCTACAAGTGATGCTTCCTTCTGCGTTAAAAGGTAAAGAGGAAAAATATATCGGTTTATCTGAATTCTTTGATCAGGCAGAGCACTCAGATAAGCCGTGGTTGCAATACATTGCTGCGGAAGGTGGAGTAGTTACCTTCGATAAATTACTATCCGCTTATCCCGATGCTCATAAACATATTAAAGCAGCATTGCAGCAAAATATATTGTCTGTGCGGGCATCCGTGAAGGATCGCATTGGGATCAAAAAAATATTAACAGTATTGTTACCGGATCAGCTTGATATCGCTAATGAGCAGCTGCCTGTACTTATGAAAAAAGCGCGCAAGCAGTATGAGGTCCTTACTTATATGATTGAACATCCTGAACCGATTCCGATGCAACAGTTAGTGGCAGCATTACATACTAGTTCGAGTGTTGTTCACAGCTTAGTAGATAAAGGGCTATTGCTTTTGGAAGAAAGAGAGCAAGGGCGTGATCCTTATAAGCATCGTCAGTTTGCAGCTAGCTCAGCATTACCGTTGACATCCTCTCAGCATAGCGTCTATGAACGTATCGTGACGAGCATGATTGCTGAAACAGGTCAAACAATGCTATTGTACGGCGTTACAGGTAGCGGTAAGACAGAGGTGTATTTGCAAAGTATTGCCCAGTGTCTTCAAATTGGGAAGCAAGCGATTGTACTTGTTCCAGAAATTGCACTTACGCCGCAAATGGTTGAGCGTTTCAAATCTCGCTTTGGTGAGGCTGTTGCAGTTATGCACAGTCGTTTGTCTGAAGGAGAGCGTTTTGACGAATGGCGGAAAATTCGTAATGAGCAGGCGCAAGTTGTCGTAGGGGCTCGCTCCGCTATTTTTGCTCCATTTCAATCGATTGGACTTATCATTATTGATGAAGAGCATGAGTCCTCTTATAAGCAAGAAGATAGCCCGAAGTATCATGCAAGAGACGTTGCAGTGAAGCGGGCAAGACAACACGGTGCAGTTGTAGTACTTGGCTCTGCTACACCATCTCTAGAAACGTATGTTGCTGCAAATCGAGTTCCTGCCGATGGCAGCGAAGCTCCAATTCTTCGTTTGCCAGAACGAGTCTCAGGACAAGAGATGCCTAAAGTTGAAATCGTCGATATGCGTGAGGAACTGCAACGAGGTAATCGCTCGATGTTCAGTGGAGCACTTTATGATGCGTTGAAAGAGCGATTAGAAAGACAAGAGCAAACGGTGTTGCTGCTTAACCGAAGAGGTTATTCTACTTTCGTTATGTGTAGATCCTGTGGTCACACGGCAACATGTCCACATTGTGATATTTCATTAACGTATCATCAGAAAACAAGATCACTTCGTTGTCATTATTGCGGACATACCGAAGCATCACCTAAGCAATGTCCTTCATGCGAATCAGAGCATATTCGCTTTTTCGGTACGGGCACGCAAAAGGTTGAGGAAGAGCTCGCGAAGCTATTTCCAGGTATCCGTGTCATTCGGATGGATGTAGATACAACAACTGAAAAGCATTCACATGAAAAGTTATTGAAAGCATTTGGCGATCGACAAGCAGATGTGCTGCTAGGAACGCAAATGGTTGCGAAAGGTCTAGATTTCCCTTACGTAACTTTGGTTGGTGTCATCGCCGCTGATACGACATTGAATTTACCAGATTTTCGTGCAGGAGAGCGTACGTTTCAATTGTTAACGCAAGTTGCAGGCAGAGCAGGTCGCCATCATCTAAGCGGAGAAGTCGTTATTCAGACGTATAACCCCGATCATTATGCGATTACTGCAGCTCAATATCATAATTATGAACAATTTATTGAGGAAGAGCTGTCATTGCGTGCTATAATGGCTTATCCGCCATATTGTAGATTAATATTAATTACAATGTCACATGAACAGCTTCCATTGCTTTCGGATGTAAGTCAGCGCTTTGTGACCGAACTGCGGGAATTAGCGGAATATGAAGGTATACTTGTCCCATTACGGAGCCGAATGATGCGTGCGCTTGAAATATTAGGACCTGTTGCGTCGCCAATTGCGAGAATCAAAGATCGCTACAGATATCAATGTGTGATAAAATATCGTGGTAGTATTGATGCGGGAAGTCTTGTACAAAGAGCTATAAGTCCGTTTCTTGAAGGAAACTCAAAGAATAAGGTATTGTTCAGTATAGATGTTGATCCACAAGTCATCCTTTAGAGGAAGTTCAAAAAGTGGACTTTGATAACGATGATTGGCTTTGTAGCTTATTCGACATCGCATCTGAAATGAACTTGGAAAGTACGGTTCGCGTGTACCAACTACGTACACTTGCGCTTCCGTTTTTCTCAAGTAACATTTCACCTGCTCGGTTCTGAAAGCCCGCTTTTTGAACCTCTATTTGAATGGGGAAGTTCAAAAAATGGACTTTGATAATGA
>DXHF01000424.1 GCA_019113605.1 Candidatus Paenibacillus intestinavium | reverse complement strand
ACTTGCACTTCAGCAAAACGCACAAGGTGCTGACTTTATCGCTGGTTTGGCTGCAGTTGGTGACTTTGGTGTATTCGAAGCAGCTAAAGAAAAAGGTTTCTATTCTTCAGGACAAGACGTGGATCGTACTGTAATTGATCCTGAGCATGTTATCTTATCTCAACTAAAAGAAGTAGATACGGTTACTCACGATACAGTTAAACTATTCGTTGAAGATAAATTTGACTTTGGAACTACTTTCTATGGTTTGGCTGAAGGCGGTGTAGGTCTTACTTTCGTAACAACAGACAGTGAATCTCCACGTAGTGAAAAACTTACTGACGAAGATATCGCTCAGCTAAAAGAAATTGCTGAAGGTATTAAAGCCGGTACTATTGATACATCAATTACAAAATAATATATTTTAATAAGTAGTTTGCCGGCTGCAGTTACTGCAGCCGGCTTAATTGTTTGAAAGGAGCGTCTATATGCTGCTTGAGATGGACAGTATAACAAAGTCGTATGGCTCTGTAACTGCTAATCATAGTGTTAATTTTAATTTGCGCAAAGGTGAAGTTCATGCGCTTATCGGTGAAAATGGTGCTGGGAAAACGACGTTGATGCGCATTTTGTATGGCATGGAACGCCCAACAAGTGGTGAAATTAGAATTAATGGAAAAGTTGTAGCGTTTCATGATCCAACGGACGCTATCGGGCAAAATATCGGTATGGTACATCAGCATTTCATGTTGTTTCCGGCATTTACGATTGCAGAGAACATCGTTATTGGTCGCGAGCCAAGTAAAGGCTTGAAATTTGATCGTAAAACCGCAATTGAAGGAACATTACAATTATCCCAGCAATATGGTATGCCAGTAAACCCGAAGCAAAAAGTTGCGGATTGTTCACTTGGAATGCAACAACGGGTAGAAATATTGAAAGTATTATATCAAGGCGCTGAAATCATTATTCTTGATGAACCGACAGGTGTGTTAACACCTTTAGAAGTCAAAGAGTTTTTAATTTCGATTAAAAAACTTGCGGAAACCGGAAAAAGTTTTATTATTATTAGTCATAAACTCGGTGAAATAATGGAAGTAGCTGATCGTATTACAGTACTTCGTGATGGTCATATTACTGGCACAGTGAATGCTGCTGATACGAATGAAGAAGAGCTATCTAAAATGATGGTTGGACGTGAGCTTGTAAAGCTTGAGCGTCGTAAAGTTGAATATGGAGAACCAGTAATTAATGTACAATCACTTTCTATTAAAGGCGCTAAAGCCAAGCCGTTGTTAGATGATATTAATTTCAACGTGCGTGAAGGTGAAATCGTAGGTATAGCTGGCATATCTGGGAATGGTCAGTCAGAGCTACTACAAGCAATTTCCGGATTGATGCCTTATGATGAAGGAACGATTACAATACAAGATGTGAATGTAACCGGTGCTTCTGTAAAGCAAATTCGTGAAAGTGGACTTGCGCACATTCCTGAGGATCGATACCTTTGGGGAGTGTCCAAAGATGCAACCGTTTCTGATAATGGAATAATGGGTCATTTGGAATCGACGAGTAAATATGGAATTCTTCAAGGTAATAGCATTAAAAAACTCGTCTCAGAGTGGGTTCAAAGATACGGAATTAAAACAGGTTCATTAAGCACTAAGGCTCAATATTTATCCGGTGGTAATTTACAAAAGCTGATTGTTGCACGTGAGATTGCCCAGCAGACGCCGTTTCTTATTGCTGCAGAGCCTACTCGAGGTGTAGATGTTGGTGCAATGGAAATTATTCACGGAGAGTTATTAAAGCGTCGTGATGAAAAAGCGGGTATTTTGCTAGTATCAAGTGAATTGACAGAAATTATGAAGCTTTCAGATCGTATTTTAGTTATGTATGAAGGTAAAATTGCTGGCGAATTAGATGCTGCTATAGCTACTGAAGAGCAAATTAGTCTACTAATGGCAGGAGGAAAAGCTGTTGGATAAGATGAAAAGTACTTTACAGTCGCTATTACAGCCGCTAATTGCAATAGTTGCAGGTCTTGTGATCGGTGCGATCGCAATTTTGGTCGTTGATGGCAATATTATTGAAACGTACCGTGAAATGTGGAATGGTGCCTTCGGCAATATGTATTTCTTCACGAGTACATTGGCCCGTGCCACGCCGATTATTTTAGTTGGTCTTGGTGCATCGTTAGCATTCAAAGCAGGGTTTTTCAATATGGGTTCAGAGGGTCAAATGGTTCTAGGAGCATTAACTGCTGCAATAACAGCACTTTATGTTCCAGGTCCAGCTTGGTTCAAAGCGATCGCAGCTATTATGGCAGCTATGGTTGTAGCTGGTCTTTGGTCTGCTCTTGCAGGCTGGTTGGATTCTAGATTTGGAATGAATTTATTGATTACAACGCTTTTACTTAACTATATCGCTTCACTTTTTGCAGGGTATATGGTTGCCTATCCATTCAAAGATAGTACAACGAACTCGGCATTATCCCAGACCCAAATGATTGATAAAACGTTATGGTTTCCTAAGCTCTTTTCAGGTATGACACTTCATATCGGCTTTATCATCGCGATTGTTTCGACAATTGGATTGTATTTATTTATTAAATATACGAAAAAAGGATACCAAATTCGGATGTTGGGCGGTAATCCCCTGTTTGCAAGCTATGGTGGTGTCAATCGCGGGCGATTGATGGTAGTTAGTATGTTGATCAGCGGTGCTTTCGCAGGACTTGCTGGTGCATCTGATGTGCTCGGTACTTCATATCGCTTTCTTGACGGTTCATTAGTATCTGCCAATTATGCTTGGACAGGTATTATGGCTACATTACTAGCAAGCTCGAACCCTATTGGTACAGCAATCGCAGCTATTTTCCTTGCTGCTTTGCAAACTGGTGGTATGGGAATGGAGCGTAATACCGATGTTCCACTAGAAGTGTCTAGCATTATCCAAGCTGTATTAATTTTGTTTATAACAGCGAAGTTTACAATTTCATTCATTAAACGCAAGAAAGCGGGGGCGAAAGATGGATCAACTAATTGATGTCTCCTTATTCGCTGCAGCTTTACGTATGATTACACCGATTTTGCTTGCAGCTTTAGGTGGAGCAATATGCGCACGAGTTGGACTATTTAATGTTGGTTTAGAGGGTCTAATCTTAGTCGGTGCATTTTCCGCTATTCTTGGTAATTACTTAACAGGTAGTATTACAATGGCGATCTTATTCGCCATTGGTTGTTCACTGTTATTCTCACTACTATTTGCCTATATGAGTATTAATTTACAAGCAAATGTCATTGTCGTAGGTATCGCTATTAACTTCTTAGCCGCTGGACTAACAACGTTTGCCCTTCGTGCGATCTTCAATGTAAAGGGAGCATATTACGATAAAGATATGAAAGGACTACCTAAGATTGATATTCCATTAATAAAGGATATCCCATGGATAGGTGATATTATTTCTGGTCAATCGATTCTTGTGTATGTATCCATCATAATCGTAATATTATTGCAAATTTACTTGTATAAAACGGTATCAGGGTTCCGCCTGCTTGCAGCTGGTGAAAATCCTACAGCAGCGCGGAGTATTGGCTTACCGGTTCGTAAAATCCAATACTTTGCGGTATTACTTTCGGGTGCACTTTGTGGACTTGCAGGTGCTCAGCTGTCACTTGGTAATGTAACGATGTTTACGGAGGGTATGACTAGCGGTCGTGGTTTTATCGCGTTAGTAGCAACGATGCTAGGTCAATCGAATCCGATTGGAGTAGCCGGAGCGAGTATATTGTTTGGGTTTATGGAGGCGTTGAGCTATAGACTGCAAACCTTCTCTATTCCGTCAAATCTTTCAGCGATGCTTCCATTTGTTGTAACGATTATTGCAATGATCTTCTTCAAAAACAATGGATATAAAGACGAAGCGAAAAAGTCAAACGGAAGTTCACGCTAGGCTACAGTTTTAGCATAAGCTTCCGATACCTAGAAGCTCAGAACAGCTAAGCTTACGCTTCCGATGAACTTTTCTGTACGAAGAAGTTAAGTCAGGAAGCTCAGAAAAGTTGAAGTTTATGCTTCCGAAGTACTTTTCTGTACAAGGAAGTTAATCTAAGATGCGCAGAAAAGTTTTAGGAGGTCGTGGACATGCATAAGAAAGCTGAACGTTTGAAAAAAGTAAAGGCACCATTAGCTGCTAAAGTACCACCTGAGCTTCAGCATCGAGTACCTCCTGGACAAACGGTTACTGATCGCTTTCCAATTCTTACTGAAGGTGAAGTACCGTATTATGATATGTCCACATGGAGTATCAAAACTTTTGGTGAAGTAGACGGCATACGGAGTTTTAGCTTTGATGACTTAATGCAGCTGCCTCAAACAGAAATTACTTGTGATATTCATTGTGTGACGCGTTGGTCTAAGCTAGATACAACTTGGGTTGGTATTAAGTTTTCTGATCTATTACCTTTGCTGGGCGTTAAACCCGAAGCGAAATACGTAATGTTTCATGGAGATAATGATTATACAGCTAATGTTCCTTTAGCAGATTTGGCGCGGGACAATATCTTATTAGCACATAGTTTTGATGGTGAGCCACTTACTGAAAAGCATGGTGGACCACTACGCATGGTCATTCCTCATCTCTACTTTTGGAAAAGTACGAAATGGATTACTGGAATTGAATTTATGGTTGAGGATCAGCCAGGGTTTTGGGAACAAAATGGATTTCATAATTATGGAGAACCATTTGCCGAACAACGTTTCTCTGGAGATGGATTTGATCTACCAGAAGATGAGTGGCATGGGAAGGAGTTTGACTAAATGTTTTTATCTATTCTTGAAGTTAATTCAGAGCAACTGCCAGGTCTTGCGATCGTATGTGGAGATCCACGTCGTGCGAAGAAAATTGCAGATATGCTAACGGATACGGTTGAGCTGGCTTATGCTCGTGAGTACCGGACTTTTATTGGTTCGTATAAAGGTGTGCAATTAGCTGTTGTAAGCCACGGTGTAGGTTGCCCTGGTGCTGCGGTATGTTTCGAGGAGCTAATTAAAGGTGGCGTCCATACGATTATTCGTGTAGGTACAGCAGGTTCTTACTCTGCTGATCATCCTGCAGGTAGCTTGATCGTAAGTACGGGTACCATTCGTACAGATGGTTTAACTAAACAATTAGTACCTGATGGTTTCCCGGCAATTGGTGATAGCGAAGTTGTTAATGCGCTATTTGCTTCTGCAGAAGAACAAGGTGGAGTTGTGAAGAAAGGTATTACTGTAACGCTTGATGTATTTTTCAATGGTCCAGTAGAAATACCTCACAAGCTATATAAAGCGTCAGGTGCACTAGCAGTAGAGATGGAGATTTCAGCATTGTATGTGATCGCTTCTCTTCGCGGTATTCGTGCTGGAGCAATTGTAGCACTTGATGGCTATGCAGATTCTGATCTAGCTGAAGGATATGACCCACATACAAACGTAGTAAGTGATGCTGTTGAACGTGAAATTAGAGCAGCACTTGAAGCTATGGTGAAACTGGCTTAATCATATGATTAACTTGAAACATATATAAGGCTCGACAAAGCAAATAGGGAACTTCATGGAAGATCATGAAGTTCCCTATTTGCTTTAAATGTATTGTGAGATGAATCGCTCGAATTAGTAGTTTCGATCGTACGCTACAGTTAGCTCTAATTAATTGTCCCGTACATATGTGATGGCTAAATGATTAACATTCTTTGCCTGAAAAGAAATAACAATGTTTGCTCCGGTAGCTAACTCTACAAAAAAACCGCTCCTATTCTTTTGTTCGCTAACACCTTCCTGGATAAAATAGTAGTTCTGAATTAATTCTGAAGTTTTCAATCTAGTTAACTCTTTTTCGTAGAAGGATTGAAATTCAGTTTCACTAATATAAGTAAAATAAAAAGGCGAACATCCATCCTCTTTGCCTTTAAATACAGTTCGCTTTGGCAGAGTTATTGTAATGTTTTTCAAGTTATTGTCTAATTCACATAAATAAACTTCACTGGAAAACAGATAACTCTTTACATAACTATTGAATGTGAAATTCCAAAAGTATGTTTGACATAGGATGAAGCATGGAATAGAAATAATGAGCACAACTATCATTACGCGTTTGCGATTTATTAATTTTATTATGATCAGCAGAATACAGAGCCCAATTACTAAGCCAATTGAATAAATAATATAATTTATATTTCCAGCCATTGCCTCGACCCCTCTACAACTGGTTAAATCTAACTTACCATATAAAATCTAAGATGCAAATGGAAATACAATAATGTTAAGCATCGGTGCTAAAGATGTATTACAATAGGAGTTGCATCTATCACAATGTAAGACTGCAATAATTCTATTATTTTGGCGAGTTGATAGCTATTTTATATAAGGGAGAGAACAGTATGTCACAAGGTAGTCTCGTTGCTCGAATAAAGCAATTTTTTACGAGTGATTCATTACCACTAGATCTTCGTCTCAGCAAAGAAGCTGTCGTCTCACTTACTATTCATGCTTTCTTTCAATTCGGAGCATCGATGTCAGGATTATTCCTCAATTTGTACTTGTGGAGACTGACAGGTGATTTCACGATCAATGCGGTGTATAACATGATTAACTTTGCAATTACGCCAGTTGCATTTGCAGTCGGTGGTTTAGTAGCAAAGAGACTGGATCGAATGGTAGTGTATCGACTTGGAATTTCATTTTTCGCGATCTTCTATTTACTAGTTATTGTGACTGGTGAAGCAGTACCGCAATACTACATTATGTTTGCTTTGCTTAATGGTATTGCTGGTGGATTTTACTGGACGGGATATTTGGTGTTACAGTATGATGTTTCGACTGAGCGTAATCGTATCCGTTATCTAGCTATTAATACGATTACATTCAATTTAGCAGGGTTGGCAGGACCGGCATTAGCAGGACTTATTATTCATCAGATGGATGGCTTGAAAGGATATATATTTATTTTTATTTTTGCGTTCATTATGTTCGTATTAGCAGCTATTATAAGTATGAAAATTAAAGCCACAGCAAATCATCACCGTACTTACTATTTGAAATATGTCGGTATAGTTATGAAGAAACATCTTAACTGGACAGCAGGCTTATTCAGCTTCTTATTTTTGGGGTTATTTCAAGGGATTATGCTATTCTTACCGAATATTTTACTGTTTAGAGCATTAGATCGTGAGGATTGGGTAGGTTATTTTCTTGTTTTATTTTCCGCGATTACTGTAGCGATGGGCTATATCATTTCCAAAACAGCGAAGGAAGAATATATTAGAAAATATATTTTCTATTCAACATGTGGAGTCGTTATCGGATCGTTTTTACTGTTAATTGAAGTTAATTTATGGTCAG
>DXHF01000039.1 GCA_019113605.1 Candidatus Paenibacillus intestinavium | reverse complement strand
CTAACACCTGTCTATGTTGAGCGTGGTGCAGGAAGTCGCATCTATGATATTGATGGTAATAATTATATTGATTATATACTTTCATGGGGACCACTTATTGCTGGTCATGCTCACCCTAAAGTTATTGAAGCGATTACTGCAACGGCAGCAAAAGGGACGAGCTTTGGTGCCCCGACTGAAATTGAGACATTGATGGCAGAATTAGTATGTGAGCGTGTACCTTCTGTAGATATTGTAAGGATGGTCAATTCTGGTACGGAAGCTACGATGAGTGCGATTCGCTTAGCACGTGGCTTTACGAACCGTACTAAAATATTGAAATTTGAAGGCTCTTACCACGGGCATGCGGATAGTCTGCTTATTAAAGCAGGTTCAGGCGTTGCGACACTCGGTCTACCTGACTCTCCTGGTGTTCCTGAACAAGTAGCGGCGAACACGATTACAGTCCCTTACAATGATCTTGAAGGCGTGAAGCTGGCATTTTCTCGTTATGGTGAAGAGCTTGCTTGTGTCATCGTAGAACCGATTGCTGGTAATATGGGAGTAGTCCTTCCACAGCCAGGCTTCTTAGAAGGATTGCGTGAGCTAACAACACAATATGGCAGTTTGCTTATATTTGATGAAGTTATGACTGGTTTCCGTGTAGATTATCATTGTGCACAAGGGCGCTTAGGCGTTACTCCTGACCTAACCTGCTTCGGTAAAGTTATTGGCGGTGGCTTGCCAGTGGGCGCATATGGTGGTCGTCGTGACATTATGGAGCAAATTGCCCCAAGTGGACCGATTTATCAAGCTGGTACATTATCAGGGAATCCGCTCGCGATGGCTGCAGGCTATGCGACGTTACAATTAATGACCAAAGAAGCGTACGCTCAGCTTGAAACAAAAGGAGCAGCATTGCAGGCTGGTATCGAAGCGAATGCGGCGAAGCATGGCATTCCATTAACGGTTAATCGGATTGGCTCGATGGTATGTCCATTCTTCACCAATGAGCAAGTTACTAACTTCGAGACGGCTAAGTTAGCGAATCTAGATCATTTCAAAGCGTATTTTGCAGAAATGCTCAATCAAGGTGTAAGTGTTCCGCCTTCTCAATTTGAAGGATTATTTTTATCGATTGCGCATTCTGATGAGGATATCGCTCATACGATTGCAGCACATGATGTTGCACTAGCATCTTTGGTGAATTTATTACAATAAAAGTTTAAAAAGTGGGCTTTCGCAAGCCGAGAAGATGGAGCGCTACTTGAGGAAGGCGGAAGCGCAAGTGTACATCATTACGTACACGCGAACCTTCAATGTTTCTGCAAGAAACATACATCGGAAGCATACGCTATACTTCCCAAGTTCGCTTTATATTCGATGTCGAATAAGCAACGAAGCATAATCATCGTTATCAAAGTCCACTTTTTAAACAACTCATATAGGAGGTGAGTGCTGTGTTTCATCAGCTCGTGACTCGCCAAGGCATGGATCTCGTATTGGACTGGAAACGGTTAGGTGAGATGCTAGATATCGAGCAAGCACATACGCAGCCAAGGGCTGGTAGTCATCCGCATGAAGTGCGACAATGGCTACTAGCCTATTCCTTTTTTCCGACCAAATGGTTGAATCAGATTTTTTCTGTTGGTGGGATGAAGTGGAATGGCGATCTGTTACATTTATTAGCTTATCAAGAAGTTGATATAACCCGAGATGAAGTGTATCGAAGTGCTGTGAAATTGTTGAGCTCAGGTGACGATATGGTCCAAATGCTTTACGAGGACGAACATTGCTTAGTCGTTTATAAGGCTGCAGGAATGCCAGTTCATGGATCGGTTAAAGGTCAGCAAAATACACTCGACGTAGCGGTAGCTGCCTATATGCTTAATAAGCAAGATCCAATTCTAGTTAGACATATTCATCGATTAGATGATGAGACATCGGGACCTGTCCTTTATGCCAAGCATCAACTAGCGCAGCTGAAACTAGATGAGCAAATGCGTAACAATACAGTAGATCGACAGTATATAGCAATTGTTCACGGTAAATTATCGCAGGATGAAGGGACAGTAAATGCTCCGATTGGCAAGGATCGACGTGAGCCAAAGCGCAGAGTTGTAACAGCAAGCGGAGATTCAGCTCTTACACACTATCATATTGTTGCGAAATATGAGCATTATACTGAGGTTGCATTGAAGCTGGAGACCGGTAGAACGCATCAAATTCGTGTTCATATGAAGCATCTAGGTCATCCGTTAGTAGGTGATAAATTATATGGTGGCGACACCAAATGGCTTAACCATCAAGCGCTGCATGGAGCAAGTCTAACCTTTAGCCATCCTTTATCATCCCAGCAAGTGTATGTACAAGCAATGGTGCCAGCTTGGTATGCAGAAATAAAGCAACATATAACAAAAAGATAGTCATGCTAAAGCCCCCTTCACCATATAGATAAATAGTGAAAGCTAGAATAAAACAAGCATTCATTATGTGAAGGGAGGCATTCAAATGTCTGAAGTAAATAATGGTCTGCGCTTTGATATTTATGAACGTGTACATTTGCCAGACAATGTCGCAGCGATTGATGAGCTTGAAGAAATTGAGCTTGTTCCACGCATTCAAGTGATAGAACAAGGAGATCAGGCTGTATTGCAAGGTCAGCTTGTCTTGAACGGGATTTATCGCGCACAAGGAGCGGAGGACGAGCAAGTCGCGTTAGAACATTGGATTCCTGTAGAAATATCGCTTCCAATGAATCGAGTGTCAAGAATAGAGGAGATTACGGTTGATATCGATACGTTTGATGTCGTCTTGTTATCGTCTCGGGCACTTAATATTACAGGTATCCTTTCATTGCGAGGGATTACGCTTGAGCATGAGGAAGAAGTGAGTGAGTGGGGGACGGAAGCATTTACAGTTTCCCATGAGCGTAGTGAATCGGAAGAAGAGGCTGCTGAGTGGGCTGCGGAGCTAACGGAAGAACAGCAAAGTGAGCAGAATGAAGCAGATGAAGCGCAAAGACAAATTGCTCAAGAAGAAGTGGTTGAAAGCGAATCCTATTATGCAAGCTATTTGCAAGAAGAGCAAACTTCAGAACATTTGTTTGCGCCAACAGATGAAGAGCCGCGAACCGAGCAATACGAAGCTGCCGGGCAAGATGAGCAGTATGAAATCATTGAAAATGATGAGCAGTACGAAGTCGCTCGACTTGAAGAACAATACGAAGTTGCCAAGCATAAAGAGGAGCAAGCGGTTTTGTACACATACAATGATGAGGCTCTTGAGCGAGAAGCGGAGGCTCAACAATATACTGCTGATGCTTATGTAGAGGAACCAACCGATATAGCTCACGAAGCAGCATCGAATCCTTGGGGGCAATTTGTGAGTGAACCGCCGCTAGAGCAAGGAAGAGAACAGCAAGGGTATGAAGTGCAAGAAGCAGAACGAGATCTGCAAACGGAGCAAGAGTCTGTGGAGTCCGATTACATCGAAGCAGTGGAAGTCACTAGCGAGCCAACAAGCCAAGAACACTCCGTCCATATCGCATTAAATAGTAGTTCAAATCAAAATGAAACATTAGGTATTCGTTCTGTTCTAACTTCTAGTTTGCGTGAACAAGCTGCGCAACAAGCTACCCTTTTGCAATTGGAAACAGAGCGGCAGCTTGAGGAAGCTTCTAAGCCTCATGTTGTAGATGAGGAAATTGAATGGCAGCAATTATTTTTAAGCAAGCGTCCTGATCAGAATGAGTTCCGTCGGATTCGGATGTGCATTGTGCAAAAAGAAGATACATTAGAACAAATTGCTAGTCGCTATAGTATCAATCCGCGTGAGTTATTAGTGCGTAATAATTTGCATGAGTCAGCGATTTCTGAAGGGCAATTATTATATCTACCTTAGAAATATTATGTTAACTCGTCGATGAATACATTATTTTCCAAGCAAAGCATTCAACCATATAGGTAAAAAGGTTCAGTGGCTTGATATGCCGTTGGACCTTTTTTCGTTATTTTTCGAAAAACAAACAGTTTGCTAACATCCACTAAACGAATATCCGATATAGTTGGGATAAAAGAATGAATTATGGAGGAATTTTCAATGGCTAAAAGATTATCGATACGTGCGCGCCTCATTTTGTTGATATTGATTCCATCATTGATGTATGTGGGTTCAAGTGTATATTTTGTGCAGCAAAACAATTCCATTGTAGATCAGTTGACTTCCTCATTGTATGAAACAACGGGGCAAAGTACTTCGCTTATTCTGAATGCTGATCGGGATATGTATCAAGCATTATCTGCTTATCAGCTCTTAACATTAGGTGCATTAGGCGCGGATGAACAATCAACTCAGCTGAAGGATTTGACAGAAAATATTGAGCAAACGAATGAAAGAGTCGGACAAGCATTAGCTATTTTACAAAAGAAAGAGCTTATGGAAATTGCTCATGCAGAAACGAAAGAAACGATTGAACAGAATGTAACGAATTTTCAAACCTCTTTCGATCAATGGGTTGCCGGTACTAATGCTGTCTTAAATTCAGCGAATGTCGGCATTGATGATCCACAATTATTAGCTAGCTTTGAAAACGGTCGCTCGAGCTTGAATCAAATTGGCGAAATTCTGGATGATTACGCCCTGCAAAGTATTGTAGCTATCAACAAACAAAATAAAGATACAGCTACACAGCTTTATATTGGCATGACTATTATTCTTATTATTTTGAGTATAGCCGGTGTAGCAGTAATTAGAAAAATAATGAAAACAATTAAGAAAATCATCAGCGTTACTAGTAAAGTGGCAGCGGGTGATTTGCGTCATGAGCCGCAGACTAAGTATGACAACGACGAGCTTGGTAAAATAACGGAAGCCGTTGATATTATGCTAGTTAAAATGAAAGAACTTATTGGAACGATTGCTTCTAATACCTTATTTGTTCGTGAGGCTTCTATTGAGCTATCGGATAGTTCCAAGGAATCTGCTAAAGCGGCTGAGCATGTAACTTTGAATATTCAAGAGATGAATCAGGATGTGGAAGTGCAAGTGAAAAGCAGTGAAGAAACTAGCCGTGCGATTGAAGAGATGGCGATTGGGATTCAAAGAGTAGCTGATAATTCAAGCGTAATGGCGGAACATTCCTCGCTAACCTCGCGTCATGCGGGACTTGGTAATGAATTATTGGTGAACCTTCAGCAGCAAATCGTGAATATGCTAGCCTCGGTTGAACAGCTTTCTGATACGGTACAATCTTTAACGCAAAAATCCGATCAAATTGGAGAAATTGCCTCGAGTATTACAACGTTTGCGAACCAGACCAATCTGCTTTCCTTAAATGCATCCATTGAGGCAGCGAGGGCGGGTGAGCACGGCAAAGGGTTTAATGTTGTCGCTAATGAAATTCGCAAATTAGCTTCGCAATCGCTAGAATCGGCCGAAGGTATTAACAAATTGATTCATGAGACAAGAGTAGAGATCACCAGTGTATCCGAATCGATGAATACGACGAAGCAAGAAGCAAGATCGGGCTCAAGTATGATGGAGGAAGTTAATCAAAGCTTTG
>DXHF01000423.1 GCA_019113605.1 Candidatus Paenibacillus intestinavium | reverse complement strand
TTTTGCACTAAAGCACTTCTAGCGAGCTATCAAAGTAACTTTTGCACTATGATGAAAAAAGACTAAAGCTGAGAGTATTAGATACACCCTCACTTTTAGTCTTTTTCCTTTACTATTTCAGTGATATTACTATTTCATCGATTTTACTTTTTTAACAATGTTACTATATCAACAATGTTACCGTTTCAACAATATTACTTTTTCACAATAAATTTATCATATAATTTTTGCAGTATCGTTTCATTCGGTGCTTTCTCGCCATATCTGGCCTCATTGTACACATCTATTAATTGATCATAATGAGAGTCAGTCTTACTTTGATCATTACTAGCTGCGGATCGTACAGTGTCACTCTGCGCTTGTGGTTGAACTTGCATCTCTTCAATTGTTTGCTTTGCTGTATAACTTGCTTGGTATTGGAAACCAGTAGTTATATTCTCCTTAACTACATGAGTGTATAAGCCTCTAGCTTTATCTTCATTTGAAAGAGTTGACCAGCGCTTAGCATCCATATAGCTAGTTTTATGCTTCACCCGCTTCGGTAGTCGCGCTCGCTTTCCAATCGGTTGCAGTACCTCTATCTCATCAATATAACCATCCTCAGAGCCAGCACCTAATTTATAAGGATTGAACAGTTTTCCAATTAATTTCTTAATCACATTAAATATTTTTTTGGATCCATATATGATAAGAAATAATGCAGCAATAGTAATGACCGCGAAAACTAAGTACTTTAGAATCAACTCAAGATAAGTCCAGAAAAGTGAAGGCTCTTTAGGTGGAGGTAGTGCTTCTCCTGCACCTATAACTGGTGGTGATGTTCTTTCCTCGACAACTTCAGCTACTTCAAAGCTTGAAAACCAAGCGATGATCCGTCTAATTAGATTCAAAAGCCAATCTTCAATCTGCTTCTGAATGCTACGTAATAGTGCAAATGCAAGTAATACAACAGAAATAATCGTAATAAGCACCCGATTGATCCGAACAGACATTCGAGAAGTTCGTGATGATTCATTGACAATTTGCTGATCTCCGAGCATGCGCTCATTGTTAATATACAAACTAATAATAATTACCATCATCCCACAACTATTGAATATTCCATTATATTGCACAACGTCTGTTAATAATGTTATCTTCAATATTTGCAATACTATAAAAGCTATTATACTAATCAGCATATGCACCGCTGTAAAACTCGCACGCCAACTATACAGATAATTTCTTATACCGCTATAAATGAAAAAACCATTAGCAACTAGGCACACTATAGCACTAATTATTGTTTGTTCATTGGACACTGACGAATAGAACAATGCTGTTAGCACACAACTACTAATGAGAACAAAAGCAACTTTAGTATAGTTTTTATACTGTTTCCCTTCCTTCAGAAACAACTGAGGCAGCGTGTATGCAATAATTAGTCCTACTAACCAACCTACAATCGCTATTGGAGGAAAAAGGTAAATACCGATCGTTACATAGAAAGGTGCAAGGAAGATTAGCTCAGTTACTGCTTGTACTATTGTGCGCGTAATCTTTTTCCCGCTCCGAGAACGACTTGAGGCGATAAGTTCTGTCACCTTGCACCCACCTCCTCAAGTACGGTTTCTCTTCTATCGGCTGTTTGCATATCGGCTAATTGCAAACAAAGTGCTGCATTATTATTGCTTCTCAACAGACGTAATTGAGCTTCCAAATCCTCATTCCAATAAGACGAGATTAATAGAAAATCGGTATATGAAACTTTCGAAGCGATAATGGCATCAAGCAGATCTGAAAAACTTTCCGTCCGCTCAAGCTCCAGCGTTGCCATCGCATCAAGCATCGAAAGCCAGTGAGTTTCTCCGCTGTTCGGTGAAATATAGAGACTTTCAAACTGCTCAGCGGTACGCATATTTGTAGCAAATCCCGCTTGCATTCCTTGCTTAATGACTTCCTCCGTAATACCTGCTGCATAACGAATCCCATCTTCAATCATCGCCGGATTGGATACAACGCGCCACATGCCTTCACGGTCATCAATATTCAATACAACCATTAATTTACGATTCGCTGTGAAATCATATTGATGAACCTGCAAGCTTCCCGCTCTAGCTGTAGCCTTCCAATTAATTTGTTTGAACGTATCTCCCGCCTCATATTGGCGCGTTCCTGCCACAACAAAGGGATCAGGAAGAATGTACCTTTTCACCGATACATCGCCTTGCCAGCTATGATAAGGTATCTTTTCCAAAGGAATAGCTTTCGGCTTCGGATAGACGGTCAGCTTACCATTTAACGGAATCGTTCGATTAATCTTTGCTAATCCAATAAGATCACCGCTAGTTACACTCACCGTATTCAGCTTGTATTTCCCACGCATCACTGGAGTAATACGATGCTTTCTCGTCACTTTTGTAAATCCTCTTAATGTGAAGAAGCTATGATGATTTTGATAGAGACTTCCTGAGCTTACCGCTAGGTTATCTGATTTTCCGAATTTCAATGAAGCTTCAAGCTGTGACTCAATATAAAGCCAAGGTATGAGTAGCCGCTTATTGTTGCTAATCTGCTCGATCATCTCGATCTCTTCACCTTCAAAACATGCCATTGTATTAAAATTGCGAGTATAATCAACATGGCGCAGCACAAAGCGGCGAT
>DXHF01000422.1 GCA_019113605.1 Candidatus Paenibacillus intestinavium | reverse complement strand
ATACACTTACAGCTGTATAGTTGGCAAATACAAGTTTTCAATGATGGGAGCAATCGAAAATGAAATATACGTTGAAATGGGAATTGGATTCCATCTATGAAGGTGGATCACAATCCGCACAGTTGAAACAGGAAATAGTGAATACAGACGATTTAATTAAGCAATTACATCTAGATTTATCAAATAGCCAAGCCGATCAAGTTGAACAAATTATTAATCAGACCGATATTGTACAGCAAATACTGCTAAATGTGCATCAGATTGACTCCTTCGTATCATGTTTAATGGCGCAGGATATGTTTGATAAGCAGGCGGTCATCCTATTAGATCGAGTGAAGAACTTAAATGCAGCATTTACTGCAGTGCTCACAAAATTCGATAATAATTTACGAAGCATAAATGATGAGCAATGGGAGAGATATTTATCACAGCCAGATTTGCAGCCAATCGCTTATAATTTGAATGAACGCAGGGAACTAGCCAAGCGGCAAATGGCGCCAGAGCTAGAAGCATTAGCAGCCGATCTAGCAATTGATGGCTATCATGCTTGGGGAGATTTCTATAATACGATTGTGTCACGGACGAATTTCAAGGTTGATGAAGAAACTTATCTATCGGCAGGGCAAATGGCGAATCGTCTATCTGAAGGAGATCGTACCATTCGCACAAACGCATTCGCTGAATGGGAAAAGGTATGGGGTGAGCAAGCTGATCTATGCGCAGACACGATCAATCATCTCGCAGGCTTTCGCTTGAAAATGTATAACAATCGAGGCTGGAAATCCTACCTGGAAGAACCGCTGCAGATGAATCGTATGAGTGAAGCGACACTGCAAGCGATGTGGGCTGCTGTGGAAAAGGGGAAGAAACAGCTTATTCCTTACTTTGAGCGCAAATCACAGCTGCTGTCTCTTGCGAAACTAGACTGGCATGATGTTGAAGCACCGTTAGCGTCAGCTACAGCAACAATGAGCTTTGACGACGCTGCAACATTCATTATTGAGCAGTTCGCTACGTTCAGCCCCGAGATGGCTCAATTTGCACAACACGCATTTGAACATCAGTGGATTGAGGCTGAAGATCGTCCTGGCAAACGTCCTGGAGGATTTTGTACCTCACTCCCAAAAAGCGGCGAAACAAGAATTTTCATGACATATTCCGGTAGTGCGTCTAATGTATCGACGCTTGCTCATGAGCTAGGTCATGCATACCACCAGCATGTAATGAATGATATGCCAGCATTAGCGCAAGAGTATGCGATGAATGTTGCGGAAACTGCCTCTACATTTGCAGAGCTAATCGTATCGGATCGAGCATTGAAGGCGGCTGAATCAGTAGAAGAACAATTGGCGCTAGTTGATGATAAGATCCAACGAGCGATCGCCTTCTATATGAATATTCATGCACGCTTTATTTTCGAAACGAGATTTTATGAAGAGCGTGCACAAGGACCAGTTCCAACAGCAAGAATGAATGAGCTGATGGTTGAAGCACAGCGACAAGCTTTCGATGGATTACTTGAGCAGTATCACCCTCATTTCTGGGTAGCTAAGCTACACTTTTATTTGACAGATGTTCCGTTCTATAACTTCCCGTATACGTTCGGATATTTGTTCAGTGCTGGCATTTATAAGCGTGCATTAGAGCAAGGAGAAGGCTTTGCAGAGCAATATGATGCATTGCTACGAGATACGGGGCGCTTAACCGTTGAACAGTTAGCACAAAAGCATTTACAAGTTGATCTAACGCAAACCGATTTTTGGGAAGAAGCAGCAGAGCTTGTAGCTGAAGATATTAGCTTATTTTTGCAGCTAACTGACGCTAAAGAATAAGTGGTAGTATGACAAAAACATGGATAAAGTAGTTTGTTTCGCTATTCTATGCTAACGTATAGCTAGAATATGTCACTTCAAAAGGGTGTATGCTTACGAAAATATTTATTATATCCAAAAAATTAGCACATGCTTACGAAGTATTTTTTGTTACGCAGAAGTGTCTCAGGGTGTTGCCAAAAAATTTTAGAAGGGAGTTTTTACTATGGAAAAAACATTTGTTATGATTAAGCCTGATGGAGTTGCGCGAGGTCTTGTTGGTAAAATAGTTACACGCTTCGAGGAAAAAGGCTTCGCTATTCTAAAGGCTGAGCTACTATACTTATCTGCAGAGCAAGCAGGCGTTCACTATGCACATTTGAACACTAAACCATTCTTTGGCGAGTTAGTTGATTATATTACTTCTGGTCCAGTGTTTGCAATGATTCTGGAAGGTCATGAGGCGGTACAAAATGCAAGAACTTTAATTGGCTTCACGAATCCAATTGAGGCACAGGCAGGAACGATTCGTGGTGACTACGCATTGATCGTAGACAGCAATGTTATTCATGGTTCAGACTCTGTTGAAAATGCTGAAATTGAAATCCAACGGTTTTTTGGGTGAATTAGATATCGATTAAGTAATAATAAATTAAGTAATAACCACTTCAATTAGGGAGTGGTTATTTGTGTCGAAATATGAATGGACATACGAATGTGCCGTAGTAGCCCCTTTCGGCGCACATTAACGCTACTTTTGATTTTGCTACGCCGCAAGTAGGAATGAAACACAATTGAGCGGACACACAGGACGCTAATTAGCTAAAAACCAACACTTTAGGAAGTAAGAGGACTTACAGGACCCTATTGATAGTTTAATG
>DXHF01000421.1 GCA_019113605.1 Candidatus Paenibacillus intestinavium | reverse complement strand
GCTGCTCTGTGGACGACTTCCACTTTGGCTACTTTGTGGTCTACTTTGGCTTGAGCTTTGTGTTCTTGGTTGTTGCTCTCTAGCCCCTTGACTACTTGCAGTTGTTGATTGTGTTGAACGTGTAGGAGTATTCGTTATTTCCTGTTTTTCCTCACGGTTCTGATTTTCGTTAGTATTAATAGAATTCCTTGTCTCCTGTCTGTTCTCTTGCGAGATTTCCTTTTTCTCTTGTGTTGCTTCCGTACTTGTAGTAGCTGATTTCACCTTCGTAGCTGATGATTCAGCATTCGATCGTTTCACTGCTGCATTTTCTTTGATTTCACGGAAAAAACCTTCAACTTTAGATACCATTTGGTTTTCCATAACACTCATATGGTTGTTTACAGGTAATTCCAGCCTTTTAAGAATGGTGATAATTTCCTTGCTGCTCATATCTACCGATTTTGCATATTCATATACGCGCAGCTTGTCTTTATTTTCCTTACCCTCTATTTTATTACTCAAGTAAGATCCACCTCCGTTTTTTGGCTTAAATGACCTGCAATCAATTGAGCAAATTGCACGTCAGTAACTGCAATAATTACACGATCTGGCTTTCCAATTGCTCTACCTAAGCTTTCTCGATCATAAGCTTCAATAAGCTTCACATTATAACTGCCACACTTATCCGAAAATTTCTTTTTCGTGTTTTCTGAAGCATCACCAGCAACAATAACTAACTTTGCTTTTCCAGCACGAACGGCTTTCAGAACAATTTCATCACCAGTCGCTAACTTTCCGGCTCTCATCGCCATTCCTAGCGCAGATAAGGCTTTATTTATTTTCATTCAATTGTTAGCTCCTTATTCGCAATGAACTCATCTTCTAGCTTAATAAAATCTTGTTCTAATTGATCGTATATTTCTTCTCCAACCGGTTGCTTTAATGCACGATCAAGCGCTCTGCTCTTTTTAGCTAGCTTAAAGCAAGTTACTTTCCCGCACAGATAAGCACCACGGCCTGATTTTTTACCGCTTAGGTCAATCAGAACTTCATCATTCGGTGTCCGTACGACCCGAATCAGTTCCTTCTTCGACATCATCTCTTGACAAGCAACGCATTTGCGAAGCGGTACTTTTCTTGGTCTCATCGCACACCCTCCATTCATTCTGATTCAATTAATCGATAGAAACCGAATCTTGATGCATAACGTCTTGCGAAGTTTTCGGACGTCCATATTCTTGCTCTGCTTGAGTTTCTGACTTAATGTCAATTTTCCAACCAGTTAGTTTTGCTGCAAGACGAGCATTCTGACCTTTAATTCCGATTGCCAATGACAATTGGTAATCGGGTACGATAACTCGTGCCATTTTTTCTTGTTCAAATACGTTAACTTCAATGACTTTTGATGGACTAAGTGCGTTTGCAACATATTCCGCAACATCATCGGACCAACGTACAATATCGATTTTCTCACCTTTTAGCTCGTTCACGATCGTTTGAACACGTAGACCTTTAGGTCCTACACAAGATCCTACAGGATCTACTTCATGATTGCGTGAGAACACAGCAATTTTGGATCTAAAGCCCGCTTCGCGAGCGACAGAGCGAATTTCAACAACACCATCATATATTTCTGGCACCTCAAGCTCGAACAGACGCTTCAGAAGACCTGGATGTGTACGAGAAAGAATAATTTGCGGACCCTTAGTCGTATTTTCCACCTTCGTAATAAAAGCCTTCACACGATCAAGATGCTTGAATTTATCTGTCGGCATTAATTCTGTCAGCGGCAATACTGCCTCAACTTTACCTAAATCAACAAATAAATTACGTGTATCTTGTCTCTGTACAAGGCCCGTTACGATATCTTCCTCTTTATCAATAAATGCGTTATAGATTAGTCCACGCTCAGCTTCACGAATACGTTGAGTAACGACTTGTTTGGCTGTTTGGGCAGCAATACGACCAAAATCACGAGGCGTAACCTCGATTTCAGCAATATCATCTAATTGATAATGCGGGTTAACTTCACGCGCTGCATCTATTGCAATTTCTAATCTAGCGTCAAGTACATCCTCTACTACATTTTTACGAGCATACACTTTAATAATACCATTATGACGATTGATTTCTACTCTAACGTTCTGTGCCGTGTTAAAGTTTCGTTTATAACTTGAAATAAGTGCTGCTTCAATCGCATCTAAAAGCACTTCTTGGGAGATACCTTTATCTCTTGCAATCTCTTGTAGCGCCTCAATAAAATCCATACTCATTGGAAACTTGTTCCCCCTTTCATCTAATAAACGTTAGAATATTATAGCAAGACGTGCACTTGCAACTTTAGCATAAGGTACTGTGTACTCTTTCGCGCCTACACGCACTATAACTTCCTCACCATCAAATGCAGTAAGCTCACCTTCAAATTCCTTTATACCATTAAGCGGTTCATAGGTTGTGATGAAGACATTTTTACCTACTGATTTTTGTAAATCCTCAGGTTTTTTAAGTGGTCTCTCCGCACCAGGAGAAGATACTTCAAGGAAATAAGCGCCTGCTATTGGTTCTTTCGCATCAAGTTGCTCACTAACATATTCGCTAATTCGAACGCATTCATCAATATCGATGCCGCCCTCTTTATCTACAAATATGCGTAGAAACCAATTGCTACCTTCCTTTATGTATTCAATATCGACCAATTCAAATCCATGTTCATTGAGAAAAGGTGATATCATAGCCTCAATTGCGGTGTTGATCGCTGGTGTACTCAATTTGTGTTCCTCCTAAAACTTTTCATATCTACTGTGATATACCTCTTGCAATGAAAAGTACATCGTAAGACAATACTTAACTTTTCATATCTACTGTGATATACATCCCTACAATGAAAGTACATCGTAAGCTTATTTTCATCTATAATCTAATATGACTTCCTAAAATACAGCATGTCGGAAGATATACTACAATTACGCGAATACATCATTTTTGGGTTAAACAACACATAAAGAGTGGGTTTCCCCACTCTTTGATCATTAAAGCCCTATCAACATCATTGCCACAAAAATTATATCATAATCGTATACTAGTGACAAGAAATGATTTCTAGTTGCGCACAGTTCAAGTACAAAAGTGGGCTCTCGAAATCAACTAGAAGAGCGAAAGCTGGTTCGATTCTGGCATCCCACGGAAACATCCCATCGCAGTTAATAGCTCGATAATCGTCTTAGATGCTTTTGTTCTCATCTGAAAATCTTCAATAGATAAGTACTCGCCATCATCTTTTGCTGCTGCAATATTACGTGCAGCATTTATGCCAATACCGCCCACCGCCGCAAAAGGAGGGATTAATGCATCACCCTCTATTTGGAACTTTTCGGCGTCTGAACGATAAATGTCGATCGGTTTGTACGTGAAGCCACGTGCAGTCATTTCAAGAGACATTTCTAGCTGAGACAACATACTTTTCTCTTTGGGTGTTGCACTGAAGCCCTTACCTTCAATCTCTTCAATCTTCTTGTAGATAGCCTCATAACCTTGACATAGCAGCTCCAGATCAAAATCATCCGCACGAACTGTAAAGTATGTCGCATAAAATTCAGCAGGGTAATAAAGTTTGAAAAATGCAGTACGAACTGCAGATATAACATATGCAGCAGCATGTGCTTTCGGGAACATGTATTCAATACGTAGACATGAATCGATATACCACTGTGGCACCTTACAATCCTTCATATCTTGAATCCATTCAGGTGTTAATCCTTTACCTTTACGTACACTTTCCGTAATCTTGAACGCTAATGACGCATCCATATCTGCTCTATATATTAAGTATAACATAATATCATCACGACATCCGATAACTGTCTTAATGTTACATGTGCCATTTTTAATTAATTCTTGAGCATTCCCTAACCAAACCCCAGTACCGTGAGACAAGCCTGAGATTTGCAGCAGATCGGCAAAGCTTGATGGTTGTGTCTCATGAAGCATTTGACGAACGAACTTCGTTCCCATTTCCGGCACACCATAAGTAGCAACCGCAGAACGTATTTGTTTTGCGTTTACGCCCAGTGCATCCGTCGAGTTGAATAGACTCATAACCTTCTGATCATTCATCGGAATCGTCGTCGGATCAACACCGGTAAGATCCTGCAGCATCCGCATCATTGTAGGATCATCATGACCCAAAATATCGAGTTTCAATAAGTTTTCATCAAATGCATGATAGTCAAAATGAGTAGTTTTCCATTCCGCATTCACATCATCTGCTGGGAATTGTACCGGTGTAACATCTTCAACTTCCATATAATCAGGAACAACGACGATTCCCCCTGGATGCTGACCAGTGCTTCGTTTAACTCCAGTACAACCACTAGCTAATCGAACAACTTCGGCATTACGCCATTTT
>DXHF01000420.1 GCA_019113605.1 Candidatus Paenibacillus intestinavium | reverse complement strand
AATAACCCCTCAAAAGAGTGGTTAACAAAATATGTACATATCGATCAGTATAGTTGTAAAAATCCCACCTCTATCGCTCCTTTCAAAGCTTAAAATTATACTAACTTGTTCCTAATGGTATGTCAATGCATATCACGTTCTTCCATCCCCTCCCAGTTGCGTTCTTGAGGCTTTCGATTTCCCTTCAATACTAATCCAACTCTATTTTTAAGACTAATGGTTTACAATACTTTTCCTTTTGCATAAAAATCATGATCCTCTTTATTCATCTCATCACCTAACGCCTATATTATTGCAGAATCATTAGCTGACTTAACAGCATCAAGACTGTTCTTGCTTATTGGTGTCAGATTCACATTGCATACTCCTGTTTTTGGTAAATCCAGTTCCACTTTTTGTGCTGATTCAAAGTCGTACGTTAGATATTCATCTTGGGATCGACCCCTTCATAAAAAGATAATAATATACTTATATGCATTTCGGAATAAAGGTCGAGAGATGGTTTCTCCCGACCTTTATTAATTATTTATTTCCCAGTTTCAGCAAAGTACCTAATACGATCACCAATTTCATTACGAACACGTTGGAAAAAAGCCCACTTCTCTTCATTCGTTCCTTCTGCCTTTGCAGGATCATCAAATCCCCAATGATCACGCTTTACATGGGGTGGTGTCATCGGACACTTGTCAGCAGCATCCCCACAAAGCGTGACGATAAAATCTGCATCATTTAAGATTTGTGGATCAATACTATCCGAAGTTTGATTCGAAATGTCGACGCCAGCCTCATTCATGGCTTTGACAGCATTTGGATTAACTCCATGTGCTTCAATTCCAGCACTGAGAACCTGCCATTCTTCACCAAGATACTTTTTGCCCCAACCTTCAGCCATTTGGCTACGGCATGAGTTACCTGTACATAAGAAATAGAGTGTTTTTTTCGACATAATTAAAGCCACCTTTTGTGTTTTATTGTATGATTGACAGCCATAAATACAGTCCTATTAGTGTAATCAGAAGTGTAGGAACCGTTAAAATAATTCCGATTTTAAAATAGCTACCCCAAGATATCTTCACACCTTTTTGAGATAAAACATGTAGCCATAGTAAAGTGGCCAACGAACCGATTGGCGTTATTTTGGGACCTAAATCCGATCCGATGATATTTGCATAAATCAAAGCCTCGCGAATAGGACCTGTCGTAGTCGTTTCTGATATAGCTAACGCGTTAATCATGACCGTAGGCATATTATTCATAAGTGAGGACAATATCGCTGCAATAAATCCCATAGAAATCGTTGCAATAAAGAGTCCTTGATTGGCTGCCAATTGAATGACATCGCCCAATACAGCTGTAAGACCAACATTACGCAATCCGTAGACAACAACGTACATCCCAACAGAGAAGAAAACGATGGCCCAAGGTGCCCCTTTAAGTACTTGCTTCGTGTGTACAGCTGGACTTCTTTGTGCCATGGCCATAAAGTATATCGCCGTAAGCCCAGCAATAATAGAAACAGGCAATCCCGTAAACCCACTAGAGAAATAACCTAAGAGTAATACGCTTAAAATCAGCCAAGTTAGTCGGAACATTTTTATATCCTTGATAGCATCCTTCGGTTCTTTTAAATCCGAGACATCATAGTCTTTAGGAATACTTTTACGGAAGAATAACAACAACAATAAAATGCTCGCAACTAATGCAAATAAATTCGGAACAATCATTCTGGTTGCATATTCAACAAATCCGATACCGAAAAAGTCTGCTGAAACAATATTGACTAAGTTACTCACAACTAATGGCAACGAAGTGGTATCAGCTATAAAACCACTGGCAATAATAAATGGAAAAATCATCTTTTCATTGAAATTCAAATTTCTTACCATTGCAAGAACAATTGGCGTTAGTATTAATGCAGCCCCATCGTTTGCGAACAAAGCCGCAACAACTGCACCTAAAATACTGACGTAAACAAACATGCGAATCCCACTGCCTTTAGCTAATCTAGCCATATGTAAGGCAGCCCACTCAAAGAATCCGATTTCATCTAAGATCAATGAGATGATTATAATGGCGATGAAAGCAAGAGTAGCATTCCATACAATCCCTGTAACATCAATAACGTCTTGAAAGTTAACCACTCCTACTAATAAAGCGATTATTGCTCCAATACAAGCGGACCATCCAATTGATAAATTTCTAGGCTGCCAAATAACAAAAATAATTGTAATGATGAATATCAATGATGCCATTATTACTGAAACCAACGCCCTTTCCCCTTCCTACTCGCAGCAAACTCTAAGCCCTTGCGCTTCCAGTCTAGCTATAGACTCATTCTGTTCAGGAAGCTGTTCAAGAATGCTTTGAATAAACGGATAGTCTTCATGATTTTTGTTAATCGAGAAGAAAATCCATTGTCCTCTACGTTCTTCTTTCACTACCTTAATATCTCTAAGTTTACGCAAGTGTTGGCTGATTGCTGGCTGACTCATATTAAAAATCTCAACAAATTCACACACACAGCA
>DXHF01000419.1 GCA_019113605.1 Candidatus Paenibacillus intestinavium | reverse complement strand
TGTAAAAATTGGTCGTGTTATACAGGTTCTTAGCGTCCTGGCATGCTTGATCGAGGTACGAAAACAAGCGATGACCTGGCTTAATCCATACTTGATGGGTTCTGTACATGGACTTTGAATCTAACAAAATTTCACCCACTTCCAGTCACTAATAGGAATGTATGTTCCCTTTTTATTATACCTTTTAAGATGTAGGAAGGGAAGAGCATCTTGCGGGATTATTCAGGAGATCGCCGATTCACCTCGCCACTTATAGAAGTGGCGAGGTGAATCGGCGGAAACTGATAGAAAAGACCGCTTGCGCTAGCTGATGCTGTAGTAGCTTCAACTTTTGCAAGCGGTCTTCTTCATGTCAGACTAATAGGACATCTATTTTTGTGCAAAGAAACCTTCATATATACTCATAAGTTCGTCCGCTTTATCGGAAATAACCATCATCACATAGTTACCTTTTGTGATTAGTTTATAATTTTTAGCGTTTTCGTATTGGTCTGGAAGGTAAGTTTCAAATGACTTTTGTGCCACTTCTGCTCTTGCTTTAAACGCTGCTTCAATTTCAGCAATATCTTTAGCATCTTTTACTTTCACAATGGCAAGTTCATTTGAATGAACCATCATCATTGGAATTCTGATCTCATAATCTTCAAGCTTAGCAACGTCTAAATTGTACATTGTTTTCACTTCTTCAGCAGACAATTCCATTAGTTGCGGTTGTTCAATTTCCTTAAACATTTGATCTGCCATTTCTTTCGCAGTCAGCTTAGGCTCTACTGTAGCTGACTTTCCCCCTGAACAAGCTGTTACAACGATACTTACTATCGCAACTAACATAATTAACATCATTTTTTTATTCATCTTTCTTCTGCACCCCTTCAACTTGTTGTTGCTTCCTGATTAACTTACTTAATAAACAAAAAATAGCTTCGAAAGCATAAACTTCTTTTGCACTTTACAACTACTAGACGTAAATAATCTGTTAATGTTACAGAAAATCGCATATGGATATATATAACAAAACAGCGCGCCTTATCGAGGCACGCTGTTTATCAAGCATTATTAACTTCGTTTCACGACTTTTTCAGTTCACACAACAATCTCCCAATTTCCTCAATAATTTCTTCCGCTCCTTGACCTGTTGCCACTACTGAAATTTTTTCTTTATATTTTGCACCCATAGATAAAATCGTTAATAAGCTTTTCGCATTATACAATTGTCCAGCTTTAATAAAATGAACGTCGTCGGTATATCTTTGAGCAGCTTCGGCAATTTTTTGCGCAGGTCGTGCATGAATGCCGGACATATTCTTTACTTCGTATGTTTTCTGCAACAATAGCACTCCTTAAAACTTTTTGTCTACTGCTTGAATATGCTTCTCTGCTAAAAAAGTTGCTTTGAAAGCATAAACTTAAAACTTTTTATCTACCTTCTGATTAAACTATAATATCGATTTGATAAGATCTTTGAGCTTTTCTGCTTCCATACCAAACACGACTTGGATCGAGCCTTTACCTAGACGAATTACACCCGCCGCACCTAATGCTTTTAATTGACTGTCATCGACGATATGTTCATCATGCACCACTACACGTAATCGCGTAATACAAGCATCAATGCTTTGAATATTAGCAACTTGACCTAATGCGGCGGCAACCGAAGTAGCATGCTCTATAGAAATCGCTTTTTTCCTTTGAATAGTATTTGATTGCGAAGTTAACTTGTCCATTATATTATCTTTTGGTACGACCAGTGTTTCCCTACCTGGCGTCATAATATTGAATTTTACGATCATAAAGCGGAATAAGGTGTAATATACAACAGCGAATATAAGACCGACGGGTATAAGTAACAACGGCTTCTCAGCCAACGGATAATTGAGTACATAATCTATAAAACCAGCTGAAAAGCCAAACCCTAGCCTCATGCCAAGCTCAGCCACTACAAAAGCACTAATTCCCGTTAATACAGCATGAGCTGCATATAACAGTGGAGCTGTAAACATAAAGGCAAATTCTAAAGGCTCTGTAATTCCAGTTAAAAATGATGCTAGTGCTGCACTAATAAATATAGATGAAATATATTTTTTATTTTCTTTTTTGGCCGTGTGCACAATCGCTAATGCGGCGGCAGGAAGGGCAAACATCATAATTGGGAAGAAGCCAGTCATATATAATCCTGCCTGTGGGTCTCCACCAAAAAAGCGATCAATATCCCCTTGATAACTATGTCCTGTTACATCAACATACGTTCCTACTTGAAACCACACAATATTGTTGAGCACATGATGTAGACCGAACGGAATAAGTAAACGATTCAGCGTGGAGTAGACAAAAGCACTAATCCCGCCTAAATCTGTCATATGTTGCCCTAATGAGTTAAATGTAGCTTGAATAGATCCCCATATTAAGCCTAGTCCGATCGCAATAAAAACCATAGCAACCGAGGTTATAATTGGGACAAAGCGTTTACCCGAAAAAAATCCAAGCCAATCCGGCAATTTAATTTGATGAAATCGTTTATAGAAATAGGAGGCTAACAATCCTGCGATAATGCCCCCCATTACCCCCATATTAAGCTCACCTTCTAGCGCAGGCCAGTCACTGAATACAACGGTAACTTCCCGAAAAACAAATTCCATTACCAAATATGCAATTAAAGCAGATAGTACCGCAACAGCATCTCCACCGATGCCAATGCCGATACTAATCGCAAAAATAAGGGGTAGGTTGTCGAATATAGCTGAGCCTCCTGCATCGAGAAAAGGTGCGATATATGTATTCAACCAGATACCTACACTACCTAAATGAAAGTCACTCGCATAATCAATTTTTCCAAATCGTAATAAAATAGCTGCCGCAGGTAGTACCGCCACTGGTAGCATCAACGATTTTCCAATACTTTGTAAAAATCTCAACAGCATTACGAATGCCTCCGTTCGGATTTAGCCGAGTACAACCCGGAATGCATGGGACTCAGCAATAACAACATTACGAAAATCACATTCGATACGAGCAATATTCCTCTCTCCAATGACGACAACAAGCACATGCGGCGTATAACCTGCAGATGTAATATGATCTAGATCAAAGGTAATGAGCAAGTCTCCTACAGAAACCGGATCTCCATATTTCACAAATACTTCAAAGCCCTCACCTTGTAAATCAACCGTATCTATTCCGATATGAATCAGAAATTGTAAGCCCGAAGCATGCTCGATCACAATAGCGTGCTTCGTCTCTCCAATATAAGATACTCTACCGCTAATTGGTGCCATAACCGTTCCTTCAATGGGATCGAATGCGACTCCATCTCCCATATATCCACGCGAGAAAGCTTCATCTTGCACCTCATGTATAGAAAACATGCTACCTGTAACTGGTGCCGTTATCGAAACGTATGAAAGCAGATCTAAATCTCTCTTTATTGGCTTTGCAAACATTCGAACTCCCTCGCTCTCATCTAGTAAATAGCCCGATCTGAAACAAACGATACAAATGAATAGCCATGTAACCTATCTCATCCTCGGAAACGTTCACCTTTAATTCCTCTTTAATAATTTCTGCTAGCTCTACTGCAATTTCATAAACATTGGAGTGAAGCGCTTTAATTTCAGATGTAAACGGATTCAAAATGTGCTGACCTTCAATAATGCGTTCCAGTGCACCTCTCAAATGAGTAACCAACCGCACATAATCTGTACTTGTTCTAGGAAGGTTAAGCTCCATCTTGTCTTCGATATAATCGACAATTTGATTGAGTAGTCCTCTTACTTTGACTAACTGTCCTACAGTTACCGTTTCTGTACAAGTATGAATATGTAACGTTAAAAAGCCAATTTCATCTTCAGGTATTTTCAATTGAAAATGCTCATTGATCATGTCTACTGCTTCTGTAGCAATTTCATATTCCTGTGGAAAGCTTAATCGTGTTTCAGCTAAAAACGGATTAATAATATCCATCTCATTTTTCAAGCGATAAATAACAAATTGAATATGATTGGGAAGCGCAAAATATACTTTAGGCTGTACAGGTGTGCCTAACCGTTCTTTCACCTTATCAATGATTTGCTCAGAAATATGAATAACTTGAGGATCAATGTTTTCAATAAGCGCTTGAAACTGGCTGCTTGGCTGCTCTTCATCCAACCGATATCGTCTTTCTATTTGCGGATCATGGATATGAATGCACTGATTTCCTTTTGAGGTAAAGCCTAATCCTTTGCCGAATAGAACATATTCTTTATTTGTAATTGCATGAGAAGTGAGGATTACATTGTTACCTACAATACGATCAATTTTAAGTAAACCATCTTTACTCAACTTCCAAGCCCCCTCAAGGAAATCAACATATCTATTCCCTGTATTCGTTCTCATATAATAAAAAAGAGCCGAAAAAGCCAACAAAAATAAAAGTTGGTCCTTCTCGGCTCATGCCTAGTATACTAGTAACACGCCTTCTAACTACTATTTATCATTTTATTGTAATAATTTCTCATTGTCAATTAATACATTTTTTGTTTGAAAACACTAAAAATCAAATCACAAAAAATTAAATTCCTTATTGACAATGTAATTTTGTGAATGTATGCTATCCTCAATCCAATAGATATGAACACATAACGTGTTACCGAAAGGGCATGAGTTATGTAAGCAGTAGTATGATGCTTACACAACTTATGTCCTTTTTTGCTTGTCCACCTACTTATCCTTTGGAGAAAACGTTCAAAAAATAATCTTTTTGAACATGCACCAGAAGTAAAAATCATAAAAAAAGGGAGCTAAAATGTAATGAAATTAAGAACTTTATTGTTAACCAGCGTAATCTGTATTCTATTTTTGACAACAGTTGCTTGTGGTAATGGCGCTACGAACAACAAAGCAACTGAAAAGCCTGCTACTACAGATGCTAGCAAGGAAACAGAGGTCCCTGCTACTACTGGATTAAAGGGTGACTTTGAAATTCAATACTTTGTAGGTGGGTATGGCGATGCTTGGTGGCTTGAAGTCATTGAAGGATTCCAGAAAGCAAATCCTGATCTGAAAATTACGCAAAGCGCTGGTCCAAAAATTAATGAGCAAATGCAGCCTCGTTGGATTCAAAATGATCCACCAGATGTTGTCTATGTCGATGGTGCTGGTTCCAATGAACGTCAAATGATTGTTGACGATCAATTAATGGATTTGACTTCTTATCTTGAAACCGCCGTCAACGCCGATGGCGAAAAAATTACAGACATCCTTATTTCTCAGCCTTCCGTATTTGATGGTGATAAAAACTACAACCTACCTCTAGTATTCGGTTCATGGGGACTGTTTTACGATAAAGCATTGTTCAAACAAAACGACTGGGCAATACCAACAAACTGGGATGAATTTATTGCTGTAAGTGAAAAAATTAAAGCGGCTGGTACGCCTGCACTAATCCATACTGGTGTATATCCATACTATATTAATGGTGGTCTATTGGATTCAGCAATGGTTGCTGCGAACGGTGGCGATACTTCAATCTTAACAAAACAAGTTAATCTTGAAGAAGGTAGCTTCTCTAGCGAAGCTGTGAAAAAAGCATTAGCACAATTTATGCAATTAGTTGATAAAGGTCTAATCGATACAGGTTCTGTTCAATTAAACCATACGGAGTCACAATCACAATGGCTACAGCATAAAGCTGCTTTCATTCCAAATGGTCTATGGCTAGAAAATGAAATGAAAAATGATATTCCTGAAGGCTTCGACTTCGGATTCATTCCTTCCGTTGCTCAAGCTGCTGGCGAAAACAATATCGTTATTCCTTACACAGCTACAATTGCTATCGCAAAAGATGCTAAAAACCCAGAAGCAGCTAAAGCATTCCTTGAATTTGCATTCACAAAACAAAATGCACTTCGTTGGGCTGAAATCACTGGCGCTATTATGAACGTAAAAGCAGATCTAAGCAGTTCTTCAGCAAGTGGCGTAGTTAAAGATGCTATGAACTTCTTCAATGCTGATACTACCGTTGTTGCACCGGTAACTGTACTTAATGCAGACGTAGAAAAAGTGAAACAAGATTCTATCATCGCATTATCTATCGGTAAAATTACACCAGATGAATGGATGAAGCGTCTCGAGGATGCAGCAGCTAAAGCACGGAAATAAACTTCTACTAGTAGAGATAGTTCAATAAACGGACTTTGTGAACATTTATCAGTATATTATAGTGCAATAACCACGGACAGCCATTATGGCTGTCCCATTTCACCGACCATCGATTACAACTCTTACAAAGGTATGACAAAAAGGAGGAACAGCATGTCTCCACGCCTTAAGCGCAATTCGTTTATAACTATATTTCTATTACCGACATTTATATTTTTCTATTTATTTACACTTTATCCGATTATTAAGGGAATCCAAATATCTTTCTTTGATTGGTCTGGTAGAACAAAGGATATGGATTTTGTCGGTCTTAATAATTTCCTCGAGCTATTAACTGATCCAATTATTTGGACAGCAATTAAAAACGATTATTTTCTAGTTGTCGGCAAAGTTTTTGGCATTATGTTGCTCGCTACCATCTTTGCAGTTAGCGTCACTCGATTAAAGGTTGTTGGTAGAAATCTTTTCCGTGTTCTATTTTTTATTCCTAACGTTATTTCCGTTGTCGTTATTGGTGTGCTCTTCCGCTACATTTATAGCCCTAACTTAGGATTCATTAATAGCTTCTTATCGCTATTTACAGATACGCCAGTGCAAATTTCTTGGCTGGGACAAGAAAATCTTGCGATGTGGTCATTATTATGGCCATCAATCTGGGCTGGTATTGGTTTTTATATGATTCTGTTAATTGCCGCTATTTTAAGTATTCCTACTGAGCTCTATGAGGCAGCAGACTTAGACGGAGCAACGCAAACACAACAATTCTGGAGTTTAACACTACCACTCATTTGGGATCAGATGAAGGTTAGTATTTTACATATAGTGATGACCACATTAAATGGTTCATTTATTATTGTATGGATCATGACCGAAGGTGGACCCGACAATTCTACACAAGTTATGGGCTCCTATTTATATCAAATGGGCTTCCGACAATTCCATATGGGATATGCAGCTGCCATCGGCGTTCTTATTCTTATACTATCTCTGATCACAACCCTGGCACTTCAAAAATTACTAAGCAAAAATACGACTGAATTAGCCTAAGGAGTGAACCCTTTATGGTACTAAACAAGCAGCATCCCGTTGCACGAATATTAACTTATCTCATTTTACTATTATGGGCTTTTGCCGTTGTCTATCCATTAATTTGGACGTTACTAGGATCGTTGAAAAATAATCAGCAATTTATGCTAGATAAACCGTGGGCGCTTCCTGATTTCCCATTACTTTGGTCTAACTTTAGCTATGTATGGACCAAATATGGCTTTGGTGGGTTTTTCATAAATTCGATTATTGTTACGTCAGCAAGTATTTTCTTATCGTTGTTTTTAGCTTCAACATCGTCTTATATTTTGGCAAGATTCGCTTTCAAAGCCGGAAAAGCACTCTATTCACTCTACTTATCTGCAATGATGATTCCAATGATATTAGGGTTAATTCCACTCTTCTTCTTGCTCAATGATCTAGCATTAATTAATAATCTGTTCGGATTAATTATCGTCTATTCAGCTAGTGCTCTTCCCTTTGGCATATTCGTACTTGTTAGCTTTTTCAAAATGCTGCCCAAGGAACTAGAAGAAGCAGCCTATATAGATGGAGCAGGCTACACAAAAACATTTTTCTCAGTCATGCTGCCA
This sequence comes from Candidatus Paenibacillus intestinavium, assembly GCA_019113605.1. Taxonomy (GTDB): domain Bacteria; phylum Bacillota; class Bacilli; order Paenibacillales; family Paenibacillaceae; genus Pristimantibacillus; species Pristimantibacillus intestinavium. The sequence goes on along the minus strand of DXHF01000419.1, from coordinate 4,560 downwards.
TTAGCAAAATCAGGAATGATTTCCGTAGCAATTATGAACGGCTTAACGATATGGAACGAGTATATTATGGGTAGTGTATTTACGAACAAACCTGATCTATATACACTTCCTGTTGGTATGGCTGTTATGCAGACTGAAATGCAATATCGAACGGAATGGGGACCACTTTTCTCCGGTCTGTTTCTATCGATTATCCCAGTCCTTATCTTGTATATCGTTTTCCAACGACAAATTGCCGAGGGCGTTACGGCAGGTGCTGTGAAATAATAACTGTACTACTAAATAAATTAATCGCCGAAAATAACCTTTATCTCGTTCCCAGAGATGAGGGTTATTTTATATGTACACAAATTCGTTACATTCACAGCCATTCGTCACAGATCGTTAATTTTTAGTGTGATTCAAATCACAATGTAGCTTTATCCTGTTATCTATACTTGTTATAGAGCATTACTAAAGCCTAAATATAAAGGAGCTTGGATATGTTAAGTGAAAATACAATTAATATAATCAAATCGACGGTCCCTGTGCTTGAAACGTATGGTACTGAAATTACAAAACGTTTTTATGAAAGATTATTTACTAACCATCCAGAACTTCTTAATGTGTTCAATCATGTGAATCAGAAGCAAGGCAAACAACAAAAAGCACTAGCTAATGCGGTCTATGCGGCTGCAGTTCATATTGATCAACTAGAAAACATACTGCCCGTTGTGAAGCAAATTGCTCATAAACATAGAAGCCTCGGCATTAAACCTGAGCAATATCCAATCGTCGGAGAAAATCTACTTGCCGCTATTAAAGAAGTGCTTGGTGATGCCGCAACCGTTGAAATATTAGATGCATGGGCAGAAGCTTATGGTCTTATTGCAGATGTGTTCATTAGTGTAGAAAAAGAAATGTACGCACAAGCGGAGCAGCAAGCAGGGGGCTGGGAAGGCTTCCGTGCCTTCAAGGTAGATCGAAAAGTTCAAGAAAGTGATGTCATTACTTCATTCTATCTCGTGCCAGAGGACGGCGCAGCTATCGCAAGCTTCCAGCCTGGACAATATATAAGTATCAAGGCTGCAATACCAGGAGAAAAAAATACGCATATTCGTCAATATAGTCTATCTGACGCTTCGAATAAACCATATTACAGAATATCGGTCAAACGAGAAGATTCACGTGATCATATTGCTGCCGGAATAGTTTCTTGCTACTTGCATGAACAAATTCAAGAGGGAGATACATTGTCACTATCAGCGCCAGCAGGTGACTTTATTCTAGACATTAGTAATGAACGCCCAGTTGTGTTGCTAAGTGGCGGTGTTGGTCTAACACCGATGATTAGTATGCTCAATACAATAGCAGCATCACAGCCTTCACGCCAAGTGACATTTATTCACGCTGCATTGAACGGTAAATTACATGCAATGGGTAGTGCTGTCAAACAGTTAGCAGCACAAAATTCTAATATTTCATCATATTTCTGTTATGAGCAGCCGACAGAATCTGATCGTGCGACGAAAGCATTTGATAAGGCAGGTTATATTGATGTGGAGTGGTTGCAATCCGTTATTCCTTCTACAGAGGCGATCTTCTATTTCTGCGGACCATTGCCATTTATGAAAGCAATAAATAAAGCTCTACAAACACTCGGTGTGCCAAGCTCATCGATTCATTTCGAATTCTTCGGTCCTGCGGGTGACTTAGAGGAAGCAAAAGAGTCTGTGCCTGCTGCTCAGCTATAAGAGGTAGTCGTGAGTTTGTACTATACTATTCACCATTACGATTTGGCCCGTAGTAATCGGTTGACCGTTTCACGACGAAGACCAATTAATTGTCCAATTTCATCCTGTGTTAATATATCAGTTAATGCTGCGGGAGCAATATAGGCTTCAAACCATTCCTGCAGCTTACTGAGCTTATCAGCAGGAGTTACTTGAGTTAATTGATCGATGCGTTGCTGCATCATTCGTAGCTTACTTTGCAATAGCATCGCGATTTCCATACTTTTCTCGGGGTTATTCGTTAGTGCAGCGTACCACTCCTTCGCAGGCAGAAGCTCAATTTCACAAGGAATAAGCGCTATTGCCGTGCCGTGATAAATATTCGGCGAAACGAGTGAATGATGTGGAATAACTTCGCCTGCCACAACAATATTGACGAGCACGAAGTTACCATTCTCATGAACGCGAACGATTTTCAGTAGCCCGCTTTTAAGATGATATAGCGGTCCTGATTCACCTTGATGAAATAATATTTCTCCTTTATGTAAATGGATGGCTTTCCTCTCCTTTTCTATAGAAATCAGTTATTTAGAACGCCGATCAATTCATTAAATATATAATAAACAGGCCTGAGATAACAACTCAAGGCCTGTTTAGCTAGTTTCTTGCCGTATTAATCTATTTTGGCAGCTCCTCTACCTTTGGCAAATGGGGAATTTGATTTCTCCAATAATAGCTCAATGCCATGAATAGAAGATACAATAATAATTAATCCGATCAGTGCTCCCGATACAGAGAGTGGAACTGTCCATAAAGTTGGTGACTCTGAAAAGAATGGAATGAGACAAACTGCCAAAATAGGCGGTGCATTCCACTTAAAATAAAAAATAAGCCATGTTGTTATTAATGTTGCCGCTAATAAAGAGAGCACGCCAGGACTAATATAGAATAGGATCGAACCGATCATTGCGGAAACTACTGCTCCAAGTGAGATTTTTAATAACCATACCATATTAAACGATCGGCTTATACATATAAGTGCAAAAGCTCCTAAAGTCGGAAAGAAAATCATATCAAGCCCTGTTACATGTAAGGAAAGCCAATACAAAAATACGATGTATGAACTTATCGTCATACTTTTATACATCATTGCTGTGAAAGTCCCTTCTATGTTCAATTCTGAGTAAACCACTGGGAAATAACTACATGCTTTATACTAGTCATTTCTACTCATTTAGTCAACATTTTTCTACAGTTTTTGTAAATGTTCTGTACGATGAACAAAGACCTTCCTATCATCATATTCTGACGACGTGAAGGTCTTCTTTCAGTGTGCATCCAATTAGATTGGACAATTATTCAGTTAAATTTATTTAGTATAATTATCGAAGTATCCTTGAATATATACCATTGGCGTTCCTTTATCACCACTACCTGACGTTAGATCAGATAATGAACCAATAAGATCCGTTAATTTACGCGGTGTTGTCCCTTGAGCTTCCATTGCGCCTACTAGGTTGTCATTCTTGTTCGTAATATACTCAGAAATAGCAGCTTTCAGCTCTTCTCCACGCAAATGCGAGAAGTTATTATCTGCCAAATATTTAAGTTTAATCTCATTTGGTGTTCCATCAAGACCAATCGTATACGCAGGGGATACTACTGGATCAGCAAGCTCCCATATTTTCCCTACTGGATCTTTGAACGCACCATCGCCATAAACCATAACTTCAATTAATTTACCCGTTTGTTCTAAAATTTTTGCTTGAATACCATCTACAATCGGCTGACAGTTATTCGGGAATAATTTCACACTATCCTCTGTTGCTTTGTTCGAGCCGAGCAGACCGTATGCTTCGTTAAATCCACTTCCGTTAATCGATTGAGACAATATATTATCAAGACCGTATACTTTCTCCGCCCCATTCGCATTCAAGATACGCTTCGTACGGAATCTTGTATGGATGTCGCAAGTTAATACACTCTTTGTATAGTCTAAAATAGTTTTCGGATTGTTGGAGAAGATCACTTCACATGATGCACCTTCTGCTTCAATCAATGATTTGTAGTAATCTATATAGTCAACGCCAGTAAATGTATGTTTTTTGTATCCGAAATGTTGACGGAATTCCGTTTCCGTTAATACGTCAGTCCATGGATTAATACCTTTTTCATCAAGCTCGTCTAGATCCACAAGATGGTTACCAACCTCATCAGCTGGGTAGCTTAACATTAATACTACTTTTTTTACCCCTCTTGCAATTCCGCTCAAGCAGTTAGCAAAACGATTACGGCTAAGAATTGGGAAAATAACACCTACAGTATCTTCGCCAAACTTTGCACTAACATCAGCAGCAATCGCGTCAATTGTGGCATAGTTTCCTTGTGCACGAGCAACAATCGATTCCGTTATCGTGACAATATCACGATCCTCAATAGAAAAACCTTCTACTTTAGAAGCGTTCAACACAGTATCAACTACGATTTGTTCAATATTGTCACCATTATTAATGATCGGACCACGTAAACCTCTAACGACTGTTCCAACTACTCTTTGCAATGTAATTTCTCCTTTAACGGACTAATTATATCTATGCTAGTCATCATTATACATTAGTATAGATTTACTATACCTCTTTAACGTGGTATAAGTAAAATTAATATCTATAATATCTGATATAAGGAGCACTAATATGATTGGAAAATTAGATTTATATCGAATATTTAAAGAGGTCGCTCTTCATAAAAACATCTCTAAAGCTGCCCAAGAATTGTATTTAACACAATCTGCAGTTAGCCAAGCGATTCTTAAGCTTGAAAAAGAGCTAGACATCACCTTATTCTATCG
>DXHF01000418.1 GCA_019113605.1 Candidatus Paenibacillus intestinavium | reverse complement strand
ATTATTGCTTGGTTACGGTATTGAAGGAAGACATTATGATTTAGTTGATGGTCATATTAAAGCATTAACGACTCCAGAAGATACTTCCCTTATTAAAGAAACGGAAAGCATGAATCAAATGCTAACATTTATTGGTCCATTAGCACCTACTATTGAAATGACAACGATAAACAAAAAGATTGACGAAGTTCAAGCTGCGAATGTGAAAATTGTCGTTGGAAATCCAGCAGAGCCGCTAATTTCTGAAGTGTATGCGAAGCAGGGACAACAGATGGATAACATCATTGCAGATGCTCGTATTCAATATATCGTTGGTCAAATCGACGACGCAGGCTTAGATGAAGCGATTGAGCTATGGAAAAAGAACGGTGGAAACGATTATATCGCTGAAATCAATGAGCTTTATGCAGCCTCTAAATAGTATAAATTAGTATGAAGAAGCCCTTCAGCGTATTTTTTGAAAATGCACTGAAGGGATCAATTTATCTGATGGGAGCGGTGATAGATGCGTACCGAAGTAAATAAAAATTATATTGAATTAATTCAGTTCGATGTTTCAATAGCAGGACCACATTGTAAAGTGCTTGTTGGCGATTTAGATGGAGATGGAGCTATGGAGTTGTTGTTTGTTCAGGCAGACGGAGGAATCGATGATCGCTATGTTCCACATCAGGTGCAGGCTTTGACAGCTTATAAATTGAACGGTGAAATACTTTGGCAGGTCGGAACACCGACGGAAGATGCTGGTACGTTAGGTTCAGATTTCCCTGCCCAAATTTATGATTGGGATAGAGATGGAGCTAATGAAGTGCTTTGTGTAATGAATAAGCAATTTCTTGCGCTTGATGGTGCTACTGGAGCTACGAAGCGAGTATTATCGCTGCCTGGGGATGAGGCGCATGATTGTATCATTATTTGTAATTTACGCGGAACAGAGAACGCTCAAGATATTATTTTGAAGGATCGATACCGTACATTATGTGCAATGGATTATGATTGGAATGTGTTGTGGAGCTATGAAGGTAATCCAGGTCACTACCCTTGGGTATTTGATTTTGATCAAGATGGTAAAGATGATGTTATCGCGGGATATGATGTACTCTCGCCACAAGGGAAGCTAAGATGGTCAACGCTGCCGCTTGAAGATCATGCAGATTGTGTGTGGGTTGGTGATGTATTGGGCCGTGGTAATCAACAAATTGTAATTGGTGGCAGCGTTACTGTCATGTATGACATTGAAGGTAATGAGCTTTGGCGCCATGACGGTTCCGTTGAATCTCAGCATATTGCACTAGGCAAATTTAGAGCAGACTTGCCAGGGCTGCAAATTGCGGGGCTAGATCGTATTATTCGCGGAGATACGGGCGGGACAATGTCTGAAACCGGGAAAGACAGTATCTTCTTACTGGATCAAAAAGGGCAAGAGCTGTGGAAAGAAGATCGTACAACAAACGGTTGGCTAACCATTATTGAAACGATGCGTCAATGGGATGATAGCGGAGTTGATTATATATTGGCATATCGAAGAGGTGGAGGAGTATTGCCAACTTTGTATAACGGTCATATGGAGCCAGTAGTTTCTTTCCCCGTAGACGGATATGTTGTCCATGCTGATTTAGTTCAGTCTGGCTTTGAGCAAATCGTTATATATAACGATGAAAAAGTAGTCATTTACAGCTCTGTGCAGCTTGATATTAACAATCAGGCTGTATTGAAAGGGTTGATAGAGAGTAAACGTCTATACGCATCTACCTTATATCCAGGTGGTGAGTATGTATGATGCAGCAGGTTGAAAAGCTACTTACATCAATTGGTCGAAAGTATATGGAGGATCAGCCGCCTACTTCCTATCAATTTCGTGTAATGAACTATGCTGGATTTACTAGAGGCAAAGATTTTAGATATGACTTAAATATGATAGAGGCACTACCTAATCTACAAAACAATCAATACGTATATGCTTGGTCGAAGCTATGGATGGAAGAAGCGCAGGAGCTTCCATTTAGTCTTAGTTGCTATGGTCCTGCACAAGTATTTCTGAATGGCGAAAGAGTTTATTATGCCAATATTGAGGAAGAAGTTTTTCCAAAGCGGCGCAGTTGGTTTCGGCTATCGCTCGAGAAAGGTTGGAATCATTTTGTTTTGCGTTTTATGAAAACAGAAACGGGCTGCGGTGCAAAATTTGGAACTGGCTCGATTAAAGGATTACCGCTGCATTTTATTATGCCGTCCTTAGAACGAGCGGGGGGCGAAGGCTGGATTTTTACTGAAGCTCTAAAAGCGGAGTTGCCATTGATACCGTCTACAGAGAGATCAGAATATGAGGATGGAATACAATGGTATCCTGATGCAGTTTGGCGTGCTGATGAGAATGAGTTGAGCGCAATTGAACGGATATTTACAAGTAGTGAGCAGGGTAACTATGCGATTGGCTGGACAATGATCTCAAACGAGACGGATAGCGCTGTTCAATTGTCGGGAAGTTATAAAGGCGCGCTCCAAATTTTTATTGATGGGCAGCTACAATTTCAAGCACTCTCTGTTGGTGAAGATGAGCAAGATTTTGAGTTTATTGTAGATATAGCTAAAGATCGAGCTCATTCTTTAATGATTCAGTTACAGCATACAGCAGTCGGCTGGAGCTTCAAGTTGAATAATGAATATGTAAAGCTGAATAGTCCTATCCCCGTTGAGGGGACGTCAGAACATTGGCTTTATAGCGGTCCTTATGTCACGATAGATGAAGCGGTACGAGAACAAATTATAGAATTATCTAATGTACATACTACAAAAAACGGATTAGATTATTGGTATATAGATGCGCCTTGTAGCCGAATTCGCCCCTTCGTTGAAACGACTCATTATGGCAAATGGAATTACCCGTTAGGTGTAACCTTATATGGATTATTAAGTACGGGGAAAATATTATCTATCGAATCGTTTGAGTCATATGTGCAAAATCATATTGAACTGTGCACGAAATATTATGAGTATGCCAAATGGGATTGTAAACAGTACGGAGCACCTGGAATAAATCAACAAATCGTGCTGATGGACAGTCTGGATGATTGCGGCTCTTTCGGAGCTACGATGCTTTTTACTATGGAAAACTATTCTTTGAGTGGAAGTGTATCCGTTGCAGAGCGAATAGCAGGCTTTATTTCGGATGAGCAGCAACGGCTTCCAGATGGAACCTTATATCGCTTAAAAGGAAGTACGGATTTTATGCAGCATACAATGTGGTGTGATGATCTCTACATGAGTGTTCCATTTTTAGTTCGATACTACCGTTATACACAGAATCTCCGATATATAGATGATGCTGTACACCAAATGTTGCAGTACCGTCATTACTTATACCGAGAAGAGCTTCAAATTATGCATCATGTTTATGATATGAAATTTAATAAGCAGAATACGGTCTCTTGGGGGAGGGGGAATGGCTGGGTAATATTCTCACTTGCAGAATTATTAGCGGAATTGTCACCGCAGCATGAGAAATATGGCGAGTTGCTTACGATGTTCCGACAATTAAGTCAAGGCTATCAACAGCTTCAAGGGAAAAGGGGAATGTGGCATCAAATCGTTGATGATCATGATTCCTATGAGGAAACCTCCTGTACGGCGATGTTTATATATGCAATGGCAAGAGGAGTGCAAAATGGTTGGTATGATAACCCTATTCCATATGTTGAAAGTGCATACTTAGGATGGGAAGCACTTGCACAATATAGTGTAGATGAAGCGGGAAATATATTGGGTGTATGTAGGGGATCAGGATACTCCTATAATTACGAATACTATAAATATGATCTCCTGCCACGCTTGAATGA
>DXHF01000417.1 GCA_019113605.1 Candidatus Paenibacillus intestinavium | reverse complement strand
AGCTGGCTGATGGTATTCATATGGACGGCACTACTTACTGGTTCAATCATAATAATATATAAATCGAGGAGAAGATAATAATGAAGAAAACAATTCAATTATTACTACTAATGATAGTGAGCACCATGGTTGTTGTCGCATGCTCGAGTGAAGAGTATAAGCCGGTCGCTATTAACGAGGATACAGATCGATGTGTAATATGTAATATGGCGATTAAAGATGATCAATTTGCGACACAAATCATTACTACTGAAGGGCAAGCTCTGAAATTTGATGATTTAGGATGCCTGCATACATGGCAAGAAGAAAATGGTACAGCAACAGTTGGAGCTACATATGTACGTGATTATAATAGCTTGCAATGGATTAAGTATGAAAAAGCATATTATGTCTATGACTCATCCATTCAAACACCAATGGCTTATGGTATTATTTCGTTCGAAGATCAATCAAGTGCGGAGCAATACATTGCAGAACATTCCGTTGGAACGATAATGACGGCAACGGATCTCGCAGCGCATAGTTGGGAAGTTAATCATACGATGATGCAATCTCATGGAGCTGACCACGATCATGAAGCTAGTCATTAAAGGAGATCACTATGAATGAAATCATAACAGTGATGAAGCGAGAGGTACGGCTTGGATTTCGCAATCCGTGGTCCTATACGTTTCTAGCATTATTTATAATTTTTATGCTTAGCCTGCTACTTATTAATGGGCAAGGATATACATCTGGTTACTCAGGCATGACAGGGATGTTAATTAATTTGACCTTATACCTTCTTCCTCTTATAACATTAATGCTAGGCTCATTTTCACTAACAGGCGAGAAGGAAGATGGAAGTGCACAATTGTTATATACGTATCAAATATCATCTAGCACACTTCTTATTGGTAAATTTGTAGGTGTATTAATCGTATTATTAACGATTGTAACGGTGGCATTTGCTGTAACAGGTATTGTAAGCACTCTGTTTACAGAGGGCTTTGCAGTCGCTACTTATTTGATGCTATTTATATTTGCGAGCTGCATTATTATCGCCTATCTTAGTATTGCTTTTCTCATTGGTGCTATTACGAAAAATCGTTGGCAAGCATTAACCTATGTCATTGCTGTATGGTTTTTCACTATTATTGGTTGGGTACCAATCCTTATTGCGGCATTAGCTCAGCTCCCTTATTTGTGGATTAAGCCTTTTCTTACAGTCGCGACATTATTGAATCCTGCTGAATGGATTCGAATTTATACGATTGTTACATTAGGTGGAGGATCAATTATTGGTCCAGAGTACTATAACTGGGTAACGTGGATAAAAGATGATTCTGGTAGCTTTGCATTTGGTCTATTACTAATATTCCATGTCGTCTTATATATTGGATGTGCAAGCTGGTTATGGGAAAGGGGGAAACGTCATGGTTAAGCTTGACCTTAATCATATTTCCAAATGTGTAGGGGAACAGCAGCTTGTAGAGCCTCTTAATCTAACCTTTACTTCGGGCAATATTGTTGCCCTCTGTGGTGGTAATGGAGCGGGGAAGAGTACCATTATTCGTATGATAGCAGGATTAACGGTACCTAGTAGTGGGGAAATTACGATAGAGGGCTTGAATGTCCAAACTTCAAGGCAACAATATTTACAGCATATCGGATATATGCCCGATGATTTTCAATTTACAGGTGGATTTACCGCCTACGAAGTATTATCTTTCTGGGGAGATTTGAAGGGAGTAGCAAGGGATAGAGTGAAAGAGCTACTTATCGAGGTTGGCTTGCAAGATACTGGCAAGAAAAAGGTCCAATCTTTCTCAAAAGGGATGAGGCAGCGCTTGTTACTAGCTCAAGCTAATCTCGCTAATCCGTCCATTCTATTATTAGATGAACCAACTAATGGACTCGATCCTTATTGGATGAAACGTTTTGCTACGATGATGATTCAAGCTGCGAAAAATGGTTGTTTAATTATATTTTCAACGCATCAATTGCAAGTTGCAGAAGCGATTGCGGATCATTTCATATTCCTCAATAATGGGAAAATTGAATTGAGTGGTAACTATGATGAGATTAATGCATTATATGGTGGAGCAGGAATTCAGCAGGCGTATGCTTCGTTATTTTGGGGAGAGGAAGGACCGTTGCAGCGGTAGTTCAAACAATGGACTTTGATAACGATGAATATGCTAACGTAGCGTATTCGACGTCGCATCTGAAGCGAACTTGGAGAGTACGGCATAAGCTTCCGATGTATGTTTCTTGCAGAAACATTGTAGGTTCGCGTGTACCACTACGTACACTTGCACGTGCGCCTTTCTCAAGTAGCGCTTCACCTGCTCGGTTCTAAAAGCACATTTTTTGAACTTTTTTATACATGAACATAAATAACCGGATAGCAATGCAATGGTCGATTATAGTCGTTGGTATCGTAGTCGTTTTATCGCTCATAATAGGTTCGAGAGATAGTCGCGACTTACCGATTTTGAAAGTAGGCGACACATTCCCTGCTATAGAGTTTTCGAATTTGAATAATGAGAAGATTGATATTGCACAGTACATGGGAAAGCCAATGCTTATCAATTTATGGGCAAGTTGGTGTACGCCATGCATTAATGAACTTCCATTATTGAATGAGGCGCAGCAATTTGTTTCAGGTGTTGAGATCGTTGCAATCAATATGGGCGAGACTGCATTGGAAATCGAACCATTTCAAGCACGATATGACCTGACGATGCCGATTTTACTCGATCTACAATTACAGATGAAGCAGCTTTTCCAAGTTTCGGGTTACCCTGTTTCGATTATGATTACTGGTGAAGGTACGATACAATCTATCGTTCTAGGTGAAATAACAGATTTCAATAAGCTGCTAGAAGACCTTAATAGTCTAAGTGAGAATTGAGTTCCTTTATAATAATGTGAATAGTATGTTCTTGAAATATAGAAAGGAGTTACTACTTCTATTTTTATTAATTAACTCCAGAAAGGAAGATGCGTAGGTGGAAGAATCAGAGGAAAGCAGAGAGAAATCGAAATCATTTTGGTTATTTCTTGCTTGGGCTGTTGCTACACTTGCAACAGCAGGGAGCTTGTATATGAGTGAGATTATGCACTTTACTCCTTGTAGTCTATGTTGGTTCCAACGTATTTTTATGTACCCTCTCTCCATCGTATTAGGAATTGCATTTGTTAAGGAAGATTCAGGAATAGTTAAGTATACGTTACCTTTAGCTATAATCGGGGGTGGATTCTCGATATACCACATTATCATTCAGAACATTCCACCGGATTCAACGATAGCGGCATGTGGACCAACTTCTTGCCAAGGGGATTATTTGAATTGGTTTGGATTTATTACGATTCCTATGTTAGCATTGCTTGCATTTATCATTATAGTAATCGCGTTGTTGCGTGTACGTAAATTAGATCGTACAAACTAAGATTAATTGGAAAAAGTAGAATCCACTGAACAGACCAGCTATGAAATAAATAGATAGTTAAACAGAATAAAAAGACGTATTTAAGTAAATGTTGAATACGTCTTTTGTGTACTAAGGGGTAATAAGAAAAGAGAATTATTATTGCTAGTAATGTTTTTGAATACGAAAATAAGTAATTTCTTTCTTTCGTTCCATTTCGAAGATCCAATTCCATACGCTAGCGCGCTCATGAATCATTCGAATTCCGAATTTCTGTGATGGTGTATGATGTTCAGGCTGTAGGCCAATACCATTATCTTTTACACAGCAATACCAGCCATCAACTGTAGGAAAAGCATCGATCCATGCACAGTTTGCTTGAGAATGTTTCTTAATATTGTAAAGTGCTTCACGGATTGACAGTAGCAGATCGATTTTTTCTTTCAGTGGAAGTGCATCCTCTTCTAGTTTCCAATTAATAGTAACCTCAATATCGATATCTTCATGCAACTCCGCAATGAATTGAACTAAGCTATCTTTCCAGCTGAATCCTTGTAAACGAATAGGGGAACGCAAGCTCGTAATTGCTTCTCGCACATAGGCATCCGTCTTATGAATATTAGTTTTAAGTTTAATATATTTATCATGTTCGAGCTCTTGCTGCCCTTGCTCAATTTGCACATTGAGTAAAAATAACGATTGAGCAATACCATCATGAAGTTCCGCAGCTATTTTCTCACGCTCAAGCAGTATACCTTGAATCGCTTTTGCCTCGTTAAGCTCATTCTGATTTTTCTCCATCATTGAAAATAGTTTGGTTAAAAACACCATTGTTACGATAAAAACGATAATTGGAGATAAAAGATTTCCTAGATCCATGGAAATGTAAGAAAGCAGAAAATCATGACGAATATATTCCCATAGACCGATTGTTAGTGTAGGGATGATAAGAATAAGCCATTTGATCATTTTATATGACATAGTTAAACAATTCCTCCGTAAAAATTATTCATTATAAGCGGTACCCCGGTTGATTATTAATCCAGCCCTGCTCGTAAGCATACCTTGTTAGTTGTACACGATTACTAAGATGCAATTTCTGTAAAATGTTTTTGAGATGATTTTTGACCGTATGCTCAGAAATATTCAGTTCGATAGCAATATCTCGATTAGAATTACCTTTAGCAACTAGCTGCAACAGTTCCTGCTCTCTAGCAGTAAGTGGATGATTGTCATGTGAAGTCGTCGGGCTCATACTGAATTCCTTCAGCATCCGGAATGCGAGTTCCTTTGTAACAGGAGCTTCATCTAGAGCAACGGAATGAAGATAATCATGCCAAGAACTAGGCTGTAAGTTTTTCAAGAGATACCCTTGCGCTCCATACTTAATCGCTTCGAATAAATGCGTAATATCATCAGAGACGGTCACCATAATAATTTTAATATAAGGAAAACTATTCTTCAGCCGTTTCGTAGCCTCAAGACCGCCAATACCTGGCATCTGAATGTCCATCAGAATAAGATCAGGCATATATTGTGAAGTAAGCTCAATCGCATCTTCACCAGAAGCACCTTCAGCTATAATAATGAAATGAGGATCCATTTCGACGATCGTTCGAATACCTTCGCGCGCATGCTCGTGATCATCGATAATTAGTATGCGACAGCAGGCTTGTACCATAGTAACAAATCCCCCTTCAAATTGAGCAAGTAACAATATTATTATAGCATGTGATCTATAGTAGTTAATGACTACAAAGGGCTATACATATTCAGCATTTTGGAAATAAGGTTCAAACGAGTAATCCATACTGGACGAGATCGCAGCTTCGCACGAACGGACAGAGGAGTTGTTAATGTTTCCAATATACTGCTAATTATATATAATAATAGGAAATGGTCCAGTAAGAAGCAATGATAGACATTAGACAAACGTAAATTATTTATCTAAGATAATATTGCAGTAGTACTTGCAAACGTTCTCAAACGAGGTGGTTGTCATATTGAAAAATATAATTAGTTTCAAAACATTAAGAAATCAAATTTTTCTTAGCTATATGGTTATTATGATTGCGATTTTATCGTCAGTGGGATTCTATTTGAATGATCAAGTATCGAAGTTACTACAAGTGAATACGGAGCGTCATATGGAGAATACTGCTGTACAAGCTACAGGCAATATTAAATTGTTATTGAATCAAATTGATAATTTTACTGCACAGATTGCGACGAACGCCGTTGTTCAATCTATGCTGCAGGAAGATTTAAATGGAAAGCCTTTAACATTCGCTGCTCGGCAGGACCTCCAACAAGAGGTAAGAAAGCACGAAGCTTATATGAAAGGGGTCCATTCTATAGAATTATATTCGAAGGACTATTCGACTTTGTTGCCGCTTGTCGAGGATAAATTGGATGATCACCTAACCGCAGAATGGATTGCTAGAGCAGATCAGGGCAAAGGTGAATTGGTTTGGTTAGGTACGGATGTGAATAATTCGGATAAAGTCATTGCTATGCGGCATGTCCGATTAATGAATCAATCATTCGCGCAAGCTGGTTACTTGCTGATTTATTTGGATGTTAATTATTTTGACCTGACCGATCTTTCTGCAGATGGTGATAATACTGTTGCAAGTAATGAATATATGTGGCTGACCGATACTATTGGCACAGTGTTGAATACCAACAGTCCTGAGGATATAGTTCTTCCGCAATCAATTACGTTACAAGACTCAATAAATATTGACGGAAATTATTATTATGGTGTACAACGAACTATTGAAGATGTGAACTGGCAAATTAGCATATTAACACCAGTGGATGAAGCAACGGAAGGGATCTCAGTACTTAGAACAGGGATTATTATTTCCTTGCTAGTGGGAATTATACTTTTTCTAATCGCTACTTATTTCCTATCGGGAATGATTAGTAAGCCTATTCTTCGATTAATACGAGCAATGCGAGTAGCCAGACTGGGCACACTTAAAGTCATTCCGATAGAATCAGCAACAATCGAAATTAATGAATTAAATCATACGTATAATCAGATGGTTGATTCGCTGAATGGATTAATTAAAATGGTGTATGAGAAAGAAATATTACAAAGTCAGACAGAATTGAAAGCGTTACAAGCACAGATTAACCCGCATTTTCTATTCAATACATTAGAGGCGTTGTATTGGGAGATGGAGACGCGAGGAGAAGAACAACTTGCTGAAGCGATCGTTGCCATGTCGGGGATATTCAGATATGTCATTAATCGAGATGAACAAGACGAATGGGTAACACTCGGTGATGAGTTAGATCATGCAGAGCGCTATTTGAAAATAATGAAGATGAGAATGGTGGAACGATTGGAATGGAGCATTGAGGTTGATCCAGATTGCAGAGTAATTGTCATGCCCAAGCTGCTTGTACAACCGTTGATTGAAAATGCCATTTATCACGGTGTAGAACAACAAATTGGATCAGGTATTGTAAAACTGAGTGTAGTAGAAAATTTAGCTGAGCAGCATATTCGAATTAAAGTAACAGATAATGGACCTGGGATGAGCCAGCAACAGATAGACGAAGTAATGGAGCGTGTAAAGCGAAAAAATCGCGGGATTCCAGGGGGCAATCAAGAAGGGAAATCGACAGGTGTTGGGCTTAGTATTACCGAGCAACGTATTAAATTATACTTTGGAACGGAAAACGAAGGTCTGCTGATTGAAAGTGAACAAGGAAAAGGGACAACCGTCTCATTCGATATACCAATTGTACTAAAGGGGGAAGAACGTTGAAAACAATTTTAGTTGTAGACGATGAACCACGCACAAGAGATGGAATTCGAAAGGTACTTGAAGTATGGTCCGCGGGGAAATATCGGATTGAGACGGCTGCTAATGGGATAGCGGCGCTAGAGTGGCTAGAACATAACGAAGCTCATTTGCTCATTAGTGATATAAGGATGCCAGAATTAACGGGCTTAGAATTGGTTGAGAAGTTAGAGATGTTAGAAAACAGACCGAATGTTATTCTAGTATCTGGTTATTCAGACTTTTCGTATGCACAGCAAGCGTTGCGATTTGGCGTTGTTGATTATTTGTTAAAGCCAATTGATAAAGCAAGTCTTATACAAGCGATTGATAAAGCGATGTTACGTGTAGAAGAGCAAGAGCGTTATAAAGTAATGACAGAAGTAGTAGATGCGAAGCGGTTAGAGGTGGCTCAGCACTCAAGTCAAAATCCACATATTAATACGGCACTAACGTATATTCATGAACATTTGTCCGAGCAAATTACGATGAAAGAGATGTCGGATCAATTACACATGAATGCAAGTTATTTCAGTGTATTGTTCAAAGAGCAAGTAGGATTAACATTTTCAGATTATGTGACAAGAGGAAGAATGCAATTAGCGAAGGAATTATTGCTTACGACGAATGATTCTATGGCGGATATAGCGGAGCAAGTAGGTTATCAGACCGATAAATATTTCGGGAAAGTATTTCGTAGCGTAGCAGGTATAAGTCCAGCGCAATATCGCAAAGAAAAGAGCTTTCACAAAGATATAACTATCCAATAATAGTGGTATTAATCCCAAAATGTATGCCCTTACAACTAAGCGATGTGCTTGTTAGAATGAATAGGAAGCTAATAAGTCCACGAAAGCTTACAAAACAAAAGGGGTTGTGTAATCGTGTACAAAAATAAAAAAATGTTGGTTCTATTAACGCTATGTTTCACATTATTGGTCGCTGGATGTGGTAGTAACTCATCTAACAAGGGGAATTCATCAGCAGACGGTGGTAGTGAAGCTGGAGCAGAAAAAGTAACAATCAATTTCATGCATTTATGGCCAGAAGGTATTTCAGCGGGGCAGAATAAAATTGTTAATGAAATTATTACAGAATATCAAGCAGAACATACAAATGTAACGATTAAGACAGAAGTACTTGAGAATGAACAATATAAAAATAAGCTAAAAGTATTATCAGCTTCTAACAAGCTACCCGATGTAGGTGTAACTTGGGCGGCTGGTTTCATGCAACCGTATGTAGAGGGTAACTTATTGGCACCGATCGAAGAACTATTAGACGGTTCACTTAAAGATCAATTCGTTGCAGGTACTACTGAAGCGTATTCAATGAATGATCATACGTATGCTCTACCGCTAGAATTTAATATCGCTCCAATTTACTATAACAAAGATATCTTCGAACAATACAGCTTAGAAATACCGGTAACATACGAGGAGTTCCAAAATGTTGTAAAAGTACTTGTAGATAATGGTGTTACTCCGATTGCACTTGGTAACAAGGATCGTTGGACAGGTTCACTATGGTATATGTACTTGGCTGATCGAATTGCTGGGCAAGAAACGTTGGCAAATGCTATTGCAGGATCAGGTTCTTTCTCTGATGCAGGCTTAGTTCAAGCAGCTACAGAAGTTCAGAAATTAGTTGATGCTAACGCATTTAACAAAGGTTTCAATGGTCTATCTAACGACGAAGGTAAGTCTGAATTTGTTAATGAGAAAGCGGCTATGTACTTGATGGGAACTTGGGAATTACCAAACTTCACAACAAATGAAGATTATTCACAAGAATTTAGAGATAAAGTAGGCTTCTTCAAATTCCCTGTCTTTGATGGCGGAAGCGGTAATATTAACGGCTGGGTTGGTGGTCCAGGTGTTGGACTATTCGTTGCTGAAAATTCTAAAGTGAAAGATGAATCTAAAGCATTTGTAGAGTACTTTGTTCAAAAATGGGGCGAACGTGCTGTAACTGGCGCGGGTGTTATTCCAGCGACTAAAGTAGATACTTCTACGTTGGAGCTTCCTGCATTATATATCGACTTATTCAATGAAATGAGTAAAGCTAGCAGCATTACACTATTCGCTGATGTACAGATGGAAGCTGATGATGCTGAAGTACATCTTAAACAAATCCAAGCTTTATTTGGTAAAGCAAATACTCCAGAGCAATTTGCACAAGAACATGATACAGCTATTTCTGCGGGACAATAAGATGTAGCGTATAACCTATATCTAGAAATGGCTTATCTGTACATTAATCAGATAAGCCATTTCTTTCAATTATTGGCCCATGAAGGGAGTTATTACTAATGGATAAAGTTATGTCTAACAAATGGATTATTGCACTTTATGTATTACCCGCATTACTTTTCATTATAGCAATTGTATATGTACCTATTGTATTAACAGGGTATTACGGTCTTCATGAATGGAATGGTATTGGTTCCATGACGTTTATTGGACTAGAAAACTACAGTGCGGTACTACAAGATAAAGATTTTTGGAGTAGTGCAGGTCACTCGCTTATATTAGCAGTCTTCTCTACATTAAGTCTAGTTCTTTACTTGGCAGTAGCATTAGTGCTGTCATCCAAAATTAAAGGATCAAATGTATTACGGAAAATTTATCTTATACCTATGTTATTATCATCAGTAGCTATCGCACAATTATGGATGAAAATTTATCATCCGACAAACGGAATTATTAATACTATATTAGAGGCATTAGGCTTTACCAACACACCAGAATGGTTAGCAAATCCATCGATTGTGTTATACGCTCTAATCGTCCCAATCATCTGGCAATATGCTGGATTTTACATTTTGATCTATTATGCTGCTTTGAAAAATATACCGTCATCACTAGAAGAGGCAGCGACGATTGATGGTGCAAATGCCTTCCAAATTGCCTACAAAATTAAATTACCTCTAGCGATGGAAGTCATTAAAGTTACGATTGTTCTGGCTCTTGTAGGGTCATTAAAATATTTTGATTTGATTTATGTTATGACGAATGGTGGGCCTAATGGGGCAAGTGAAGTAATGGCTTCTTATATGTATCGCATTGCATTCAAATCTTATGACTTTGGTTACGCTAGTGCAATAGGGTTCTTCCTATTAATTATTTGTCTAGTAGTAACTTGGATTGTTCGCAAATTAACGGCAACAAAAGAACAAATTCAATATTCATAGCTTAAGCTTTCGATGAGACTTTTTTACAGAGATGTATTTCATGAAGTAACGAAAAGTTTTAGCCTATGCTTTCGATGTACTTTTCTTACAGAGAAGTATTTCATGAAGTAACGAAAAGTTTTAGGAGGTAATGAATGATGCAGGGGACAATTCCAATCAAACATAAAAAAACTAGTCAATATAATAATAGCATAATAAGTAAAATTGGCTTTGGTTTACTGTATGTTGTACTTGCAGGTGTAGCAGTATTTCAACTATTTCCATTAGTCTGGTTAATGTTCTTCTCACTGAAAAACAATCAAGAAATATTTAATATGTCACCATTAGCATTACCTACGAATCCGAAGTGGGAAAACTACGCAAAAGTATGGAATTCAGGAAATATTGATTTATATTTCTTAAATAGTGTATGGATTACAATTGCTGCTACAGCAATTACGATTTTAGTAGCAAGTCTAGTAACATTCGCAATAACTCGGATGAAATGGAAGGGCAGCTCGCTCGTATTAGGATTATTTATGGTGGCAATGATGATTCCTGTTCATTCCACATTAATCCCGTTATTCAATTTGTTTAGTAAGGCACATCTTATCGATCATCCACTATCATTAATTGCAAGCTATGTGGCATTTAATATGCCTATCACCATTATGATATTACTAGGATTTTACTACACACTTCCAAAAGAAGTCGAAGAGGCAGCGGTTATCGATGGATGTTCCGTACACAAAATTTTCTTCAGAATTGTATTTCCGATGACGAGTTCTGTACTTGCAACGACAGGTATCATTAATATTATTTATAATTGGAATGAGTTTATTTTTGTTAATACATTCATTAGCTCAGATAAATACAAAACACTCACTGTCGGCATCCAAAATTTCATTGGACAGTATACAACAGATTGGGGAGCAATTGGTGCCACACTAATGATCAGTATATTACCTATACTTATCGCGTTCCTATTCCTATCTGATAAAATTGTAGAAGGTATTGCAGCAGGCTCTGTTAAAGGATAGGTCCCGAGGTCTATTTCTATCCATTGCAGGCAAATAAATATAATGTGTAATTATCAATTTTAGGAAATATATAGAAACTATTTTTGAATTATGATATATTAGTTGTAGCGAAGAAGCACTTCCAGAGAAATCTTGGAGGTGCTTCTTTTTTTCGTACTTCAAGGAGTTTTTTATTGGAAAAGTGAGTGCAACTACTATTCTCCATGTAACCAATCAGATAAGAAAGTAAAGTTATCATTGAATCTAAAAAACTTTAAGGAGAGAAATTATTATGAAAAAAGTAATCACATTATTATTATCCATTGTTCTACTATTTGGTCTTGTTGGTTCTGTAGGTGCAGCATCAAAAGATGTTCCCATGTTCAAAGTAAATGGGAAGTTGTTCGTAACACCAACCGGTGAGCCAGCACCATATGTTAACAAAGACAACCGTACAATGGGTTCTCTACGCTTGATCGCTAGTGCATTGGGCGTTGAAAACAAAAACATTACATGGTCGTCAGCAACGAATACAGCGACTCTAGTACGTGGTAATAATACGGTATCTGTTGTTGTTGGTAAAAAAGAGATTACCGTTAATGGTAAGAAAGTAGTTATGGATACTGTTTCTGAAATGAAAAAAGGTCGTGTATTCATTCCTGCAAGGTTTATTGCACAAGGTTTGGGCGTGAAGATCGGCTATGAAGCTGCTACTGGAACAGTGTTGTTTTATACAGGGGAAGTTGCAAAGCATAACTTTGAGGATTATGGATTAACAGCGCTTGAAAAGTTGCCACTAGAATTAACATACGGTGGACTTAAAATGACGGTTAATGAAGTATCTGTTTATCCGACAAGTGCAGCAGAAGCAAAGGCACTTGATAGCAAATATGATTTTTACTTATATGAAGATGCTCATTACCTTGTATGGGTAAACGTGACACTAGAGAACGTTTCTAAAAAGCTAATTACTACGGATTATAGAGATATGATTAGAAAAGTTGGAGTAGTAAATGGTTTTGGTAATTCTTTAGAATATTCACTTTCTTGGTTAAACAAACATGCGATTCTAAACAATACGGAAATTCTTTCTGATTGGGTACTAAACCCAGGAGAAAAAGTGACAAGTAATATTCCTTTCTTGGATTTAGAAAATAAGAAGCTAGATTTCATTGGAATAAGTGTAGGGAATGGCACTGGTGGAGATTCCATTAAGTTAGCTGAAAAAGGAGAATAAAGAATGAGAAAAATTATTGTTATAATTCTTGCTTTTACACTACTAGCACCGCTAATTTCTAGTAGTGCTAGTGCAGAAAGTAACTCAGTATTACAAACGGTTGTTGTCGATGCCGTATTAGATTCGGATAAAGAAGAACGAACGATCACTCTAACTTTTCCAAAAGAAGCTGAAAGTATTGTAAAAGATAGCTTCACATTTTCGGGATTAGGTACAGTCAAATCTACTACAATTAATCAAGATAAACGAACGATTACAGTCGTGCTTAAAGGTAAAGAAAAAACATCAAATGCTAAGAACGTAAAGGGATATAGAACTAATAATGGTGAATGGTTTAATTCTAACCCAGGAAATGCAATGTGTCGGTACAGTGACGGTATAGATTGGCAAATTGCTACGGTAAAAACATCAGACTTTTCCCAAGATTTGAAACGTTTCTCTAATTCATCGGGTGCTGTACCTAGAGACGTACCGTATAGTCAATTAACGAAAATTGCAACGTTTGTGAATATAACTCTTAAAACATCAGGGGTATATTGGGTAGACGATAAAGGTAATAGTATTTCTTCCAATCAAGTAGATTCAAATTCCATATCCTTACCTAAAGATGCAGGTGCAGTTAAATCAAGTATGGGTAGTCCAATATTTCCAAATGGATATGACCCTAAAAATCCTAAACTTGGTGTTCAATATATACCAGTAGCTAAACCTTTAAGTGGACTAAGTACTATTAAAACATACAACCCTGCTTTTCTTACTGGACATGCTGCTTGCTATATGTACGCAAGTCCAATGGAGTATTACCTTACAGCTGCAACAATACCAGGTAAAGCCTACGATTACAGCGGTACAATCTCGTACCAGTACACAAAGCCAAACCATGCCTATATCGTAGCAACATTAACGGCTGATCCAACAAGCACTAAGTTTAGTGATAAAGATGTAAAAGTAAAATTAACTTTTGATGGTGAAGTAAAGAATTTAAGTAGTCCTGGAGCGATAGATTATTACATGCTCTACATTCGAACGGAAGATAGCTCGATCAATCCTCCTGGTATAAGAGTAGAAGCTGAAGGACAATTGAAAGTTAGTCGTTCTTTAGAATTTACGATTCCAAAAAGTAAGATGACTAATAAAACTGAATTTACAGAAATCTATGTTGGACGAATAAAAGCATACTATAAAGCAAGTTCATATTTTGTAGATCCAGTGAACAAAACCTTTATGGATTCGGGACAAGTGAAAGCTACCTCTTTAGTTTATAAAGAACAGACACCACCGCCACCGCCACCACCACAGAGACACGCACCGACAGCAATTATTGGATCTGTTTCAGAAGTACTGCTAGGGGATGATCTTTTTGTTAATGGTTATGATTCTTTTGATAGTGACGGCACGATTGAAACTTATCGATGGACTATGAAGGGTGCGAAAGATCCCATTACTAAAAATGAAATTGATGGACTAATTTGGTACGACACATTAGGTCCGAAAACGATTGATTTATGTGTCATTGATAATGATAGTTTACTAGATTGTACGAAGCATTCACTTATTGTTTCAGAGCCGATCGTTACAGCCAGTATCAACCAAACAGGTACATTGAAAGAAAATAGAAAAGTAATCTTTACCGCAAATGGCACAACCTCCTCGCGTTATCCGATTGTAGATAGTAAAACAACGTGGAAGATCGAATCTGCATATGGTGAAATCCCCCAAACACAAATAAAAACTAACAGCCCCCTTAAAGGACAGAAAAGCATCGATGTACTTTTCAAAAAGCCAGGCGAATACAAAGTAACATTGTACATGGAAAACACATTAGGCTATACCGATGAAATATCAAGAATCTATACGATTCTACCCGATGAAGTGCCGTATACTAACTTTACTTTCCAAGAGAAGATCTATCGAGATCCAGTGAAGGGCAATTTAGCAACATTTCAATTTACCGATCGTTCCTATTCTACAGATGGAGATCAGATTGCTAAACGTAATTGGTATGTAATCTTTGATGCAAATAACGATGGGATCTATAACGAAGCAAAAGTATTATTCCAAAGTGGAAATGAAAGCAATGTAATTTACGAAAGTAAACATGTCGGTAAATATCGATTCTTCCTTGAAGTACAAGAAGAATTTGGACAACCTACGATTGATGCTTTTGTAACAGCCAGTGACCGAAGAAAATCTAATACATGGGAATAAAGGAGAACAATCGATATGAAGAAAGCAGCCAGTAATTCCATTCTAATGATGCTCGTACTGCTATTAACACTTTCTTCATTTTCCACAACGATCTTTGCTGTTGAAAAGAAGGATGAAAAGGGGGAGATACTTAATCTCCCTCCTTTTGTGGATTTTGAAGTAAAAGAAAAACGTAAAGTAGATGTCGTTGTAGATGTTGGTAATACGAGTTATACGATAGAGCAAGTTAACAGTATGGTCAATGAGCAGCTTAGACCAAAACTGCAAGCAAGTGGTTTAGATTATAAGGTTCATGTAGAGAAGTCGAGTGAAGGTATAACAAAATATTATTATTTTTCAAC
>DXHF01000416.1 GCA_019113605.1 Candidatus Paenibacillus intestinavium | reverse complement strand
TTCAATATGTCCTTCACTGTTACGTCCACCATTCCATACCGCTTTCAGATGAAAAGGATGTTTCATCTCACTCATTCCTTTCAATGATCTTATATTCCCCCTACCCAAACCTCTTCCGATACCCACACTTCCGACAAAGCTCCTCAACAGCCTGCCGTCTAGAAAACCCATCATAAATCGCCGTTGCCCGCTCACCTTCAATACTCTCTTTAAAACCTTCCTCATGCACATTACCTAGCTTCAATATCCCTTCACCATCAAGGCAACAAGGAATAACTGTCCCGTCAATCAATACACCTGCTTGATTGCGCAGCGCATGACAGAAGCCTACACCTTCGTCCTCTTCTTCATCAAGTGCTGGCCAGCGGAATTGTGGATCTTGATTCAAATAGACACGATCAGCAATCTTTAAGCCCGAGCCTGTTCCTGGTAAATAGTACTCTTCTATTTTGTAATCTAACTGGAACGCTGTTTCGATCATTTGTAGTAATTCGCGATTTCGTTCCTTTTCCACATTCACTTCATTATCCTCTGCCAAATTCCACAAGCGGAATGAAGTAATCATCTTGGTCGTTGTTCTCGCCTCTTCTACAAACACTAATATATCTGCTAAATACTGCTTCAAATCACGATTACCGGGATCGCCATCAAAGCTATGTAATGAGAAATTCATCTGCCGTAGTGCAGGCTTACCAAGCAGCTTCTCACGATTTTTGTTTATTAGAGTACCGTTCGTCGTTATATTAACTTTGAATCCTTCTTCATGAGCAATATCTAGTAATATATCAATCTTCGGATGAAGCAGTGGCTCACCTTTTACATGGAAATATATATAATCTGTAAATGGTTTAATTTGTGACAATGTATGCCGATAATCGTCCACAGATAAAAAGCCCTTCGCACGCTCGGTAGGCGGACAGAAATAACATGATAAATTGCAAATGCTCGTTGTTTCTATATAAAATTTCTTGAATCGCTTCATTATGTACAATCCTCTTTCAATGAAGGGTTAACAAGCGGACATATTAAGCTACCTCTTCATTTATATATTAGTTACATCCATCATATCATATACAAGCCACAATATTAACCTCGCCCTGGAACAATAGCCATTGATAACTCTTCGCATTAACTACAAAAAAGACCAGTCACATGCTCTATTACTATAGAGTGTGACCAGTCTTATCATTAGGAGTTAGTTATGACAAATTTGATCTTAAATATCAAATTCGTTTTTCGGTTTACGAGGCTTGCTCGGTACCTTATTCTGTACAGCAGGAAGATGACGCATACTTCTCATCATAGGACCTTTGCAGATCGGACAAG
This sequence comes from Candidatus Paenibacillus intestinavium, assembly GCA_019113605.1. Taxonomy (GTDB): domain Bacteria; phylum Bacillota; class Bacilli; order Paenibacillales; family Paenibacillaceae; genus Pristimantibacillus; species Pristimantibacillus intestinavium. The sequence goes on along the minus strand of DXHF01000416.1, from coordinate 5,159 downwards.
TTTGATCCTCTTGTGCAAATTCGTCTCTAACCCATGCTTTACATTCCGCATTTTTACACTTTAAAATTTTAGTTGGTTTTAGTTCTGATGTTGTATTCGTAGTTGACACGCTTGAATGAGTCCCTTCACTTACAGTTGATTTTCAACTTGTTAATTTTATGTTTGCTATTGTTAATGCTATGTTTCATTGTTATTCATAATTTATGTTCGCTTCAGATGCGATGTCGAATACGCTTCTTCAGAATAACCATCGTTATCAAAGCCTGTTTTTTGAACTACCACTTAAAATGAAGGTTCAAAAAACGGGCTTTCAGAATCGAGCAGGTGAAGCGTTACTTGAGCAAGGCGGAAGCGCAAATGTACGTTATCGGTACATGCGAACCGTACTTGCCAAGTTCGCTTCAGATGCGATGTCGAATACGCTTCGTCAGCATCATCATCGTTATCAAAGCCTGTTTTTTGAACTACCTCTTAAACCGGGATAACACATACTGGTTTTGTAGAATGTACCTCTACACCAATGTTTTCTAGTAAGCCACTGCTTGTATTGCGTCTCAATGATACAATATTGTTACCATCGCGGTTAGCTACTAATAAGTATTCACCACTTGGAGTTAGTGCGAAATGTCGTGGATGACCGCCCGCAGTAGAAATATGCTGAATTGTCGTTAATGTTCCGTCAACTTCATTGACCTCATATGCAACGATACTGTCATGACCGCGATTAGAGCCATATACAAATTTACCATCAGTAGAAATAATGACTTCCGCACAATAGCTCTCGCCGTTAAAATCTGCAGGCAAAGTTGTAATTGTTTGAATCTCATTCAATTGTCCTTTTTCTGCCTCATACTTAAATGCAGTAACTGTTGAATTCAATTCATTAATAACGTAAGCATAAGGAGCCGTTGGATGAAATGTAAGATGTCTTGGACCTGCACCAGCTGCAAGCTTCGTTACATTTAATTTAATAAACTTACCGTTTGCTTCGTCAACTTTATAACAAACGATCGCGTCTAAGCCTAGATCTTGTACATATAAATAATGGCCATCCGGACTATAGAAGCTAGAATGCGGATGAGGCTGTGGTTGATCCTGACGATCTGGGTCAGCAGTTGTCGCGCTATGTTGGACAACATCCAGCACTTTTCCTAGCGAACCATCTTCATTCAAAGAGACAAGACCAATCATACCGCCACCATAGCTTGTTACAGTTAAGTACTGATCATTTTGATCACGCTGAACATGACATGTTGTACCAGTATCTGTTGCCTTTTGCTCTACTAAAGATAGTGTACCAGCATCCGTGTCTATCGAAAACCGAGAAATTTCTCCAGACTTCGTTCCATCAGCATTTACAAGAACAGAAGATGCATATAATTGCTTATTCTCGATGTCCACATTAAGGAAGGTCGGATTGATCAAGCCAATATACTCATCTGTTTTCGTTAATTGCCCTGTCTGCTCATCAAGTGTAAATACCTCTACTCCACTTTCATTGCTCTCTGCATATGAACCAACGTATACATTCACTTTAGACACGAATAATCCCCCTTAAAACTTTTTATTAACTACTAGGAAACACTACATTGATTATAAAAAGTAGCTTCGAAAGCATACGCTATAACTTTTATAGACTACTTAATTTCGCAGTTATCTGGACCACATAATCCAACTTCATCATCACCTTGCAATGGTACTAACGTTGGATTAGTTTCCGCCCATGTTTGTTCTAACGCATTTAAAAACACAGATTGTGGTTGTGCGCCACTAATTGCATATTTGTTGTTAAGTACGAAGAATGGAACTCCACTAATTCCAACATTGCTAGCTTGCTGTTCATCTGCTCTAACTTCCGTTGCATAGCGATCAGATGAAAGTACTTGCTCTGCATCCTCTTCAGAAAGTCCAGCTTGTACGGCTAGCTTTATTAATTCAGCATGATCAGCAATATCAACATTATGTGTAAAATAAGCTTCCAATACTGTAGATACATAAGTTGATGCCATACCTTTTTCTTGTGCAAGAAACATTAGGCGATGTACATCAAACGTATTCGCAGTATACATATTATCAAATTCAAAGCGCAAGCCTACTTCAGCAGCTTGACTCGCTACACCATGGGTCATTTCCTTCGCTTTTTCTTCTGTCATCCCATACTTTTTCGCTAATGAGCCTACTGTTAGTTGTTTAGGATGCTCACCTGGATCAAGCTCAAAGCTTTTGTAAACTACTTCCACCTTATCCTTATGAGCAAACTCAGCTAACGCATTCTCAAATTTCGTTTTGCCAATATAACAAAATGGGCACACAAAATCAGACCAAATTTCCACTTTCATATTTTGCACCTCCTAAAATTTTTCACAACTTTCTAAATCTACTTCACCATTCTGAAAAGCAGCTTCAAAAGCCTCGATGTATTTTGTAAGCTTTCCGAACCAATCCTGTTCCCGAACCGTTACGAACTAAGCTTCAACCATTGTACCGTACTAATTCTGTTGGTACAATATTGACATAACAATTAATAGGGGGTATGAGAAAAAATGAATATACTGAAACAAAAAGATCGTTTTGATCTGGATCGCCGAATACCTCTTATGCCTTGGTATGTTGAGCAATTCATTCAATATAAATTACCTGATCTATCGCCTTCTTCTTTATTAGAATATACCCGTGATTACGAAACCTTCTTCAAATGGATGATCGTGGAACATCTATCACAGGCGACGAAGATGAACGAGATCACTTTACTTGAATTAGAAACGTTGAGAATGGAATCGATTGATGGCTATAAAATGTATCTCTCTACTCGTACAGAAGACCGAAATAGTCGAACGACCATCCAGCGCAAACTATCTTCACTTCGCTCTTTATTTCATTACTTAAGTCAAATTGCTGAAGACGATGATTTCTATCCGCTGCTAAAACGAAATGTGATGGCTAAAGTTGCCATCAAACGTACACATAAGCCCAAAGATACTGCCGCTAAGCTTGAAGGAAAGCTACTTCAAGACAATGAAATCGAAGAATTTCTAACCTTTGTTCGCACAGATTATGGTACCGAAGTGATTCGAAACAAACAAGCGACGTATTCGTATCAACTTAATATGATTCGCGATTCTTGCATCATTAGTCTAATTCTGCACTCGGGCTTACGTGTTTCAGAGCTTGTTAATTTGAATATAGATGATATTGATCTTAAGAAAAAGCTATGCTACGTCTTTCGTAAAGGTGATAATGATGAGTCATTCAAAGCACCTGTTTATTTCCGTCATGCAGCCATCGAAGATATGAAGGCTTATCTAGAGCTTCGTGAATCACGCTACAAAGCACCGAGAAAAGAGAAAGCATTATTTCTTGCGCTTGCTAATGGTAAACATGAAGGATCACGCATGACGAAGCGTGCGATCCAAGCGATGGTTATTAAGTATGCGACTCATTTTGGCAAACCATACTTATCCGTCCACAAATTGCGCCACTCCTTCGCAACGGATTATTATTTGCGTAACGATATATACAAAACACAAGAGCAGCTTGGCCATGCATCACCTGAGACGACGCAAATCTATGCTCATTTAACAGATAAAACAATGGCAGAAGCGATTGATCGTTCAACTCTGGAATAACCTATTAAGAAGGAGTACAATAGATCAAGGAAAAAAGTTTTTGCTAATGCTTTCGATGTACTTTTTGTTAACAAGAAGTTATTGCTAGATATCAGAAAAAGTTTTGGAGGAACAGATGAATACTGAACATACTATCATTATCGGTGCAGGTCCTTGTGGACTTGCAGCAGGAATAGAGCTTCAACGCGTGGGGATTACACCACTAATTATCGAGAAACGTAATGTCGTTCATTCGATTTCTCAATACCCTACATATATGAATTTTTTCAGTACGGCTGATCGTTTGGAAATCGGTGGTATTCCATTCACATCCATTAATGAAAAACCTTCTCGTCTCGAAGCGTTAAATTATTATCGTACTGTTGCCCAACGTCACAAGCTGCGCATTCAGCCTTACACATCGATTACAAAAATTACGAAGGTTGATCATCACTTTATTCTTGATGCTGTTGATCAATATAATGAACCTTCGCAATATCGCGCAGATAATGTTATTATTTCAACTGGCTATTTTGATCATCCTAATTTGCTCGGTATTGAAGGTGAGGATTTACCTAAAGTTAGCCATTTTTTCCGCGAGGCTCATCCTTATGCCGGTCTGCAAGTTGCGATTATCGGTGGCAGTAACTCTTCCATCGATGCAGCACTTGAGCTGGAGCGTGTTGGGGCTCATGTAACCGTCATTTATCGCGGGGCAGAACTATCCAATAGCGTTAAAGCTTGGGTCCGTCCTATTTTCGAAGCTAAATTGAATACAGGTTCTATTCGCTTGCTACTACAGTCTCAAGTACAATCGATCTCGAACCATCATATCAACATAAATACAGCAGAAGGTATGATCGCGCTTGAGAACGACTTTGTATTAGCTCTTACAGGCTTCCATCCAGATCAACCATTTCTTACTACTGCGGGTATTACTATTGAAGACGAGGGGCATCCAACCTTCAATGAGGAGACGATGGAAAGTAATGTGCCGGGTATCTATCTTGCTGGTGTCGTTGTTTCTCGCAAACAAGATGCTAATGAGATTTTTATTGAGTCGGGTCGGTTCCACGGCCATAAAATCGCTGCCCACATTAAGAGCTAGTTCAAAATGCGGGCTTTGATAACGAAAATCATGCATAGTCGATGGAGAATATGCTACCCATCGAAAGCCAACGTGAGCTCATTAACTACCACTGGTCTGTAACACCAATTGTGCGCTACAGACATACTTTTCTAACTACCACTGCTCTGTAACGCCAAATTCGGCGTTACAGATATACTTTTCTAACTACCACCGCTCTGTAACACCAATTTTGCGCTACAGACATACTTTTCTAACTACCACCGCTCTGTAACGCCAATTTTGGCGTTATGATATTTATGTAGTACACAGAGCAAAAAGCCGCTTTTTGCTCTATTTTGCACTAAAGCACTTCTAGCGAGCTATCAAAGTAACTTTTGCACTATGATGAAAAAAGACTAAAGCTGAGAGTATTAGATACACCCTCACTTTTAGTCTTTTTCCTTTACTATTTCAGTGATATTACT
>DXHF01000415.1 GCA_019113605.1 Candidatus Paenibacillus intestinavium | reverse complement strand
TTTAAGATTGAAGGTAGAATGAAAAGTATTCATTATGTAGCTACTGTAGTTAATGCTTATCGTCAAGCAATCGATGCTTATATGTCTGATCCAGACCATTATGAGGTTAAGCAAGCGTGGGTTGATGAAATTCACAAAGCAGCAAATCGTCCGCTTAATACTGGCTTCTTCCTTGATGACCCGGGGGCTGAAGATCATATTTATACTGCTGAGGAAAAAGCAGCACCTTATGATTTTGCAGCAGTTGTCCATGATTATGATGCAGCTACACAGTTTGCCATAATCGAACAACGCAATCATTTTAAAGTGGGTCAAGAAGTAGAATTTGTTGGTCCGAAAGGCCGCTTCTTCAAGCAAACGGTAACTGAAATTACTGATCTTGATGGTAATAAGCTAGATGTTGCTCGACACCCACTACAAAAAATTCGTATCCGTACTTTGAAACCGGTAGAGCCGATGGACATGATGCGTAAAAAGATCCGTTAGGGGAAGTTCAAAAAGCGGGCTTTGATAACGATGCGTATGCAGATGTAGCGTATTCGACATCGCATTTGAAACGAACTTGGAAAGTATAGCGTAATCTTCCGATGTATGTTTCTTGCAGAAACATTGTAGGTTCACATGTACCAAACACGTACACTTGCGCTCCCATCTTTCTCAAGTAGCGTCTCAACTGCTCGGTTCTGAAATCCCGCTTTTTGAACCTTTATTGGAAGAGGACCGTTCAAAACGCGGACTTTGAACCTTATTTAGAAGTTCCGTGCTGAACATTGACCGCTTGTGTACTCGTACCGTACAAGTTGCTGGGTTTCGTTTCTAATGCCATCAAGCCTCTGATGCTCGACAAAATACGTAAAGACTCTCTTTATAATGCATAAAGGGGTCTTTTTTGTTTTAAAGATTGACAATCAAACGCATATAGAAAATAATAGGGATTAGTATACATAAAATAAAAGAAAACGTAACTATTAAATTGTAAGCGCTCTTACATTGATGCTAAAGGAAGGTGCAGTCAGATGAATAATACGAAAAAGACTAACAATAAAAAAGAATTAGAGAGTTCTGAAATAATGTCGAAGATTAAAACGAATCCTTTTCAATCGGTAGGGATCAAGTTATTTCTTTATATTATGGGGGGCATTCTAGCCTGCGTAATAACGATGGGGATGTTGGCTTACAATCAATCTAAAGCAATTATTGAACGAAAAGTATCAGAGTCAAGTCAACAAACTATTAATCAATTGGGTGCTAATCTCAACAATATATTGAAGAGTTATGAAGAACTTACTTTACAAATTATGATTGATAATGAATTTCATAAAAATACAGATACTATTATTGCAAGTGGAGATGAGTATTCAAAATTTGAATCGACAAAGTTATTAACGACGAAGCTGCAAAGTTTTATATTTAGTAATGCTAATATTACAGGAATGGCACTTATTCCGCTTAATAATAAGCTAGGAGTTATTGCGGCTGGAAGCTCCCAAGTATCTAAGGTAGAAAGTGAAGCAAAGGAAGAATGGGTTCAAGAAGTGATTGATGCTCAAGGGAAAATAGTTTGGTTACCTTCCCGTCAAGAGGCGATAACACATACGAATGCGACACCTAGCTTTGGTATTGCTAGAGTAATCAAAAATCCAAGTTCAAGTGTTGCAAGTTATATTTTAGTAATAGATATTTTAACTAAAGATATTCAAGAACAAATTAACAATGTATCGTTAGGATCAGAAAGTATAATAACGGTAGTCAATAGTGAAAATGAATATATGGTTAATTATGATTCTAGTCTGATCGCTAACTCTGCCCCTTTCCAATTAGACGGATCGGAAGCAAATAGTACACGTGTTACGCTAGACAATATTGGAGAAGTACTTTTAATGCACAAAAAATTAGAATTTGCTGATTGGTCATTAACTGGGCAAATTCCTGTTAAGGCATTAGTCGAAGATGCTGACGTTATTGGTCGCTTAACTTTGACTGTAGCAATTGCTGCTGCAATTATCGCTATTTTAATTTCGTTCGTTGTTATACTCACGATAAGTAGACCTCTCGTTCAGCTAAGAAATCTTATGACTGAAGGTGCAAAGGGAAATCTAACGGTTCGTTCGAAAAATAATAATCGCAAGGATGAAATTGGACAGCTGAATAAAAGCTTTAATTCGATGATGATCCAAATTACAGCGTTAGCTAGTCAAACTAAAAATTCAGCAGAAGCTGTAATGGTAACCGCTAAAACATTAACGAACGCTTCTAGTAAGACAGCAATATCTGCTAAAGAAATTGCTGTAGCTACTGAGGAAATTGCAAATGGCTCAACAAGTCTTGCTGTTGAGGCAGAAAGAGGCAATGATCTAACGATTATGATTAACGATCAGATGAAACAAGTGTTAACTGCTAATCTAGAAATGGTGCAATCCGCATATGAAGTGGAAAGTGCGAGTGGCAAAGGTACTGCTTATATGGCTGAATTAATCGAGAAGACTGGAATGACCGAGGAAATGACACGTGAGATGGTTGAAAAGGTGGACTCCTTGAAAGATAGTACACGTTCGATAGTGAAAATTTTGGATGTACTTAATGCAGTAACAAAACAAACGAATATTTTATCATTGAACGCTACGATTGAAGCGGCGAGGGCCGGTACTGCTGGACGTGGATTTATGGTTGTAGCCAATGAAATTCGTGGACTAGCTGATCAATCAACACAGTCGATTGATGTTGTTGCACAAATCACTGATCGTATTCAATCAGAAATTGTAGAAACAGTTGATGTGTTATCAAAAGCATATCCACTGTTCCAAGAGCAGATCAACTCAGTTAAAGAAGCGAATAGTATATTTGTAAGTGTTCAAAATCAGATGAATCAACTAATTATTCGACTTGAAGATGTAACACAATCTGTTAATAAGCTTGAAGCATCTCAGATAGTTTTGAATGATGCAATGACGAATGTTAGCGCGGTGGCGGAGCAATCTTCCGCAACTTCGGAGGAAGTTGCAAGCTTGAGTAGTGAACAATTAAGTATTAGTGATAATCTTGTAACATTATCTACTGAACTTAATGAAGTCTCTACTAAATTAAAAGATGCATTATCCCAATTTAAAGTAGAATAATGACAATATAAGTGCTGTAAAGGGTTATGCTTTCAAAGCAATCCTTTACAGTTTTTTTTGTGTAATTAGTTCTTTTGAACCACTGGAACTGTTTGTAAAAAGTATGCTAGATCACTTCACTCCTATTTTGCACCTGCTTTATACCTACTTTATAGAAAAACTAATTTATATATAGAATTAGTACAATCTAAATGGTAAAATAGGTCTGTATGTTTGGAGAAAATGATATTGTTTTACAATAAAATAAGGTGGTGCTCGTCAGCATGAAGAAGTCTCTTAAAGAAGACAGTACTGTTAAACAAGATAATTCTCACAAGAAAAGCAGTTCTATGAAAGGAAATTTGAAAATATTAAGTG
>DXHF01000414.1 GCA_019113605.1 Candidatus Paenibacillus intestinavium | reverse complement strand
ATAACGAGCAAAGAAATGCCAAACCAAGCTGATGATGCCGAAAGCCATTGCAAGTAGAAACACCTCCTACTGTAATATATAATGAGAATGTCTTTATTGATTAATTATTAACTAGTTCCGCGTTTGATCTTCTCTACATTCATAAGCTTCAATAATAACCTTTCTAGCGAGTTACCTCGTCTATCACGATCATCTGCACTACCGTTCGACCATCACCCTTCAACTGGACGTGATCGGCGAGTAGTTGTGAGGAACCGTCCCCATCTAGAAAGATCGCTTCATCTAATTTCCCCACCGCAATATTTTCTTTAATTGCAGCACGAAATTGTTCAGCCGTACATTTATTAGATGTTACGATCAAGTAGATCTGTCCTGAACTATTATAGGCCATTCCGCTGCGAAGTCGATTTTCGTCTGGGTAGGGAAGCGCTTCTTCTTTAACCGCTATATTATACCAATTACTATCATCTCTTAAATTCATACTGATTCCGCCCTGAGCCCAAAACTTCGTCTCATCTGTCATTTGCAAATCGTCAACACTTGCTGCGCGCTGCACATTGATCTTTTTTGAAACTCGATCGTACACAATAGTCCCTCGTGCATACTTGGCGTTAAACCAACCTGAGCCATAATCATTAACATTTCCGTTTGTCGGCACCCCATCCATAACCGCGATGCTTAGCAAGTTATTGTCCCAAAAGAATCCACCATTGATTCCATTAATTCCCGATTGCACGACGTTGTCATTTAGTCTTTTAAGTGAAATGTTACTCGGCTCGGACTGTAGCACATGAAGAACAACCCCGTTATCTGCAGTTTTTTGAAAGTAATTAATAGCTGTTAGATTATCGTCTTTACCCAAGTGCCAAACAGTTACACTCCCCACAATTAGAATGATAGCACATACGCAAATCAGGAAATAACGTCTTAAAGTGGTGAATCTTTCATGTTCTCTTCCCACCACATCCATCCCATCTCACTACCTTCATTTTTTGGAGTTCGCCCTTTAATTTTTAAGAGAATTTTCTTTATACCACTTTCTAAGTTGATTAATTGAGAACTCTAAACCTTTTCCTTATTCACTATCCAGTCATCAAAGATCAAGCTGATCATTTCAAATTTATTAGTTACGATATACTCCTTAGCTACCATGACTAACGGTGAAGAGTTTTCTGTTGTGATATCTTCCAGATTAATCCAATCCGATCCAGAAGTATCATCAGATATTACAGAATTTTCAATGGTCGACTCTATGCTCACTTTAAGAAATATGGCTATATGCTGAATATGGGTACTTTCGCTTAAGTTATAACTAACAATGAATTCTGAAGTACCGATATTTTCGTCTACATTAATGATTAATCCAGTTTCTTCTTGAAATTCACGATAAATGGCTTGAATGATTGATTCGTCAGGTTCAATAGTGCCACCTGGTAAATCAAACCTATTTCTGTAAGGTCCTCTTGTTTTATGGACGACTAGTAATTGATTATCACGACAACAGATGCCATATACCCCCAAGTGCCGATAATACTTAGTCAATTTACTTCATCCTTTCTCATCAATTAAAATTGATATGGCTCTACTACATTAGCTGATCTCTATTTTACTTAATCTTATTTTTAATTTATCTTTAATCTCTTGTCTATACTCGCCTTGCATTTCATCAATTCTCACTGCTAAAGTTGGTAGCATCCAACGTTCAATAAATTCATCATTCATATTATTGAGCTTAACATACTCCCTTAAGTATTCTTTGTTAAAGTCCTCACGGAGTTCTCTATCGGTTAACCAGCTTGGAGCATTTGGCGGCAGTGAATGTGATTGAATCATCATTGCTGTTCTAGTAACATCAGCTTCTTGATTACCTACTAATAGATTCAACCAATCAATTATTATTGGACCATTAGGTGAAATAATAATATTATCTGGATGAAAATCATAATGACAAATGCTATTCCCATCAGGTAATGAGTTCAACTCGGCTTTAATAATTTCTTTCTCCTGAATGGACATTTCTTGCGATGCATGAACTTTATCAGTTATTTCGGATTTTAGATTTGGATGAATCTTATTCTCAATATTGTGCAACTCATATTGAAGATTCGCCATTAACTTAGCATTATAAGAAAGGCTCTGTTTTGTTGGCTCAATATGCCACAACATCGTAGGACCATCAATTTTCTCATAGATGATACCAAGCTTACCCTCATAATCTACTAGCCCAGAATATTTTGGCGCTCTCAACTTTAATTTATTTATTAATTCTGCGTTTTTCTATTCAACCAGCGCAGAACGTTGATCATAAAATAACTTTATTACTTCCGTCTTTCCCCATCTATATACCTTTGCAGTGTTACCAATTCCAATTAATTCGCCAATTTTCATTGTATCATCCTCACTTAAAGCATCAGAAGTTTTTGAATAGATCCTTTGAAAAATACGGAGCTATACGTAAATAATTTATTATTCATGCATGCCTCTAAACACCATTTATTTGTAGCTGATCGTTTCACCACTGCTCAATAGTCCGATAAATTGCTCCATAAACGGTAGACTACTATTCATGCCATAATAGGCAATACCAC
>DXHF01000413.1 GCA_019113605.1 Candidatus Paenibacillus intestinavium | reverse complement strand
AAGGTGATGCTGGTCTTACAGGACGTAAAATTATTGTAGATACTTACGGTGGTTACGCCAGACATGGCGGTGGTGCATTCTCAGGTAAGGATCCTACGAAAGTAGACCGTTCCGCAGCATATGCAGCTCGTTATGTAGCTAAAAACATCGTTGCAGCAGGTCTTGCTGATAAATGTGAAATTCAATTAGCTTATGCTATTGGTGTGGCACAACCAGTATCAATTAGTGTAGATACTTATGGTACAGGTAATGTTGCAGAAGAAAAGCTAGTTGATGTTATTCGCAAAAACTTTGATCTTCGCCCAGCGGGCATTATCAAAATGCTTGATCTTCGCCGTCCAATCTATTCTCAAACAGCTGCTTATGGTCACTTTGGCCGTACAGATGTTGATTTACCTTGGGAACGTGTTGATAAAGCAGAACTATTGCGCAAAGATGCGCTAGCATAAATATAATATTTACGAATGCAGAAACTTTTAAACCATAATTTACGTCTATATTGATGTAAATTATGGTTTTTTTGTTTAGGTAAAAAGAATCAAATCCGCTTTCTTGTGAAGATTCTCTTCATTTTAACCCCTAGAAAGCCGACAAATACTATACGAGTGTATTATTAAGGAGTGAATAAAATGCAGGCGAAAAAGAGACTGTCGTTAGTCGTTGCAATTTTTTTATCATTACAATTAATTCTTCCTATATGGAGTAATTCTGATGAGGTAAGTGCAGCACCAACGGGCCCGATTATTAGTAGTTTAAGCCCATCAAACAATGCTAGTAATGTGCCAACTACTGGAGTTTTTAAGGTCATATTTGATGAGGATATTAAGAAGGGTGATCTAACGAAAAAGATTACCATCCATAACTATTCTACGAATGATCCTGTTAAGGAATATCTGATGAATGATTCAAAAATCACGGTATTAAAGAATGTACTAACGATTGACGCAAGAGCACTTAAATTAGATACAAATGTAGAGCATTACATTCTAATTGAAGCTGGTGCGGTAGCGAATTCAAATGGTGCGTTGTTCAGCGGGCTTAATCTTGCTACACAATGGAACTTTCGTACGGCTGCAACAGATGCAACAGATAGAGATAACCCAAGACTAAGTAGTAACCCGATCGGATTATGTGCTACGAATGTTGTGACATGTACACCAACCATTGCAATTACAGGTACTCTGCAATTTGTATTCGATGAAAACGTATATGTATCAGGTGGTAATATTACATTATCAGGTGGCGGAGATAGTCGCTCAATCTCGGTTCTTTCTAACGAGGTGCAAGGCAGTGGTTCGAATATAATCACACTTGCGCCAGCTACGCCATTTAAGCCATCGACTACATATACAATCACAATTGCTAACAAAAGTATTGTTGATGGATCAGATAACCCCTATGCAGGTGGAACTTGGAAGTTCACGACCCATGCAAGCCCTGTACAGTTAATCTCACAAACTCCATCAGCAGGTGAAGCGCTGAGTGGAACAGTTAACAAGTTGGAGTTGAATTTCGATCAAGCTGTGCTAGGTAGTGATAAAAAACTTACAATTCGTAGAGTAAGTGATAATGTCGCGGTTTTTGATAAGAAGACAACGGACGGTAGTTTTGGATACTCGAATGGAAATAGAACAGTAACGGTGAGTATAGGTAATGTTATTACCATCAACTCAAGTTATTATGTAATGATTGAATCAGGAGCTTTTTCACTATCAAATAATGCTTCTGCTATCTATTATGGTATTCATGATGCAACAGAGTGGGTGTTCTCAACTGGTTACGGCACAGATACAAGATCACCGTCATTTACGATGGTTCCAAAGCAAGGTAGTGTAACGGCAAGTAACAAAGAGAAGATCGTTTTAACATTTGATGAAAATGTATATGTTAATAGTGGAAACATCGAAATTCGTGAGTTTAATTCAGGCTCTTTATATCGCTCGATCCCAGTAACCTCAACTCGTGTTACTGGCGGCGGAAGTAAGGTGATTACGATTGATCCACATATGGCTGTAACTGCTAATCGAGAAGAAGTGAAAAGCTTTTCGCTTGGAATGAAATATTATATTACGTTTAGTGATGCTGCATTTATCGATTTGGCTGGTAACCGATTTGCCAAAGATTCTCGCAATAATTACTACAATTTTCAGATAGCTACAACATCGGCGGTTACCCCACAGATTCAATCGATCTCGCCAAGTAACGGTACAACAACGGTGCCTTTTGACAGTAACATTACCCAATTCAAAGCAACTTTTGATAAGTCAATTGTCGTTGATAGCTATGCTTTGAACAGTGTAAGTTTTATTCCGGTAGTGAGTAGCTATGATACGATTTCAGGTACGCTTGAATATGATCCCAAAAATGGTAAAGGAATCATTATTAAGCCGAATTCAGATTTACGAAAGAACACAGAGTACTATATTAATATTTCAGACAATTCGATTGCGGATGTGAACGGCAATTATTTCGTAGGTATTCAGAATGAGTACCAATGGAAATTTAGAACATTAGGTGGAGATACTACGCCACCCGTTATATCCAAGGTAGAGGTTAGTGGTAACACGATTCGTCTTGTATATAATAGACTGCTGAACGAGGGAATGAAGCCATCCGCTGCAAGCTTCTATGCTACAGCGAATGATAAAGCGAGAAATATAAGTAGCATTACCATCGAAGGTAATGTTGTATTTGTTAAATTAGTAAGTAATGTATTGGCGTCTGAGAAAGTAGCTCTATCGTATACGAAGGCTACTACCGGATTGATCCAGGACTTGTCAGGTAATCAAGCGGCAAGCTTCTCGAACATAAATGTGACGAATGGTTTCACTGAAAATAAACCAACAGTGAAAAGTAGTAATTACTCAGGCTCTAAAGTTAATCTATCGTTTAGTGAAACGCTTAATAGTATTCATTCTCTTGCATATACGCAATTTACAGTGACAGTGAATGGTAAAGTGTCTCCGATTAGCGATATGACGCAGTCCGGAAGTAATTTATCCATTACGTTGAATCAATCGATTCCAGCGAAAGCGAAAATTGTTGTAAGTTATACAGCAGGCTTCTATCCACTTTCGGGTACAGCTAATGGTGCTGTGGCAACATTTAGTCATACGGTTGGAACAACGACGGGGTCAGGTTCGGGCACGAACACAACAGGTGCACCTGTAATTCAATATATTACATTAAGCGGTAATCAGCTATTTTTGCAATATGATGAACCGATCAAATCTTCAACGAAGCCAGGAATATATCAGTATGCTGTACATGTCAATGGTAAGGCAACGAAGGTGACAGCCGTTACAGTTAATAGTGAAATTATTGCTTTGACGGTAAGCCCGAAGCCAGATAGCTCACTACCAATTACAGTGACATACTCTGGAACGTCATCAACGGCATTGGATGAGGATTATAATCCAGCAGCATCATTTAATAGAATGTCGGTAACTGAAGGCAATGATAATAGCAATGGCGATACTTCCAATGTTACCATTCAAGGTGCAGTACTGAAGGGTAATGTGTTAACACTTAATTTCTCGGGAAATCTTGATAAGACATCGGTACCGACAGTGGATCAATTTTCAGTTCGCATTTCGAATAATTCTCGAGTAATTAGCAGTATTAGTATTAATGGATCACAAGTAATTATGAAGCTATCAATATCTGCAAAGGTTGGCGAGGTTGCAACGGTATCGTACTTCGGCCAAAATGATATGCTACAAAGTGCGAGTGGTGTTACAGTTGATGGATTTTCTAATATGGCAGTAGCTAATCAGACGACAATTATCGATTCACTATCCGATGATTTCGCATCTGTTCCTAATGGAGTACTATTGAAAACATCGGCGAGTTCAATGAACAATGACGTTTCTCCGGGTGGATCTAGAGCAACGAATTATACGATTACAACGGACAAATTAGTAACGGCAATAACAACACTTGCAGCAGCAGAGATGAAAACTGCTAATATTGTGTTTGAAGTTCCAACGACACAAAATGCAGCAATTGTTTCTTATTCGCTTGCTGCGTTGCAAGCGGCGGGGAAAAATGGTGACTTTACGCTCGTTATTAACTACGGAGATTTAAGTTATTCGGTACCAATCAGCTCGATTGATTTGAATAAAGCAGCAAGACAGTCAGGCGGCAGTGCTGTTTCTAACTATTTACGTATTGCATTTGAAGAAGGAAGTTCATCTGCTACGACTTCACTAGAGACAGCTATTAATCGCAATGGAGCATCAATTATAGCAGGACCATTCGTATACGAATTGACGGTTGTTAACGGTTCTACTTCTGAGGATGCAGTTATTACAGGTAATATTACACGTACCGTTCAATCTTCAGCAAATATAACGTTTAGCAATACAACCGCTGTATACTATGATGAAGGTATTTCTGCTATTTCAGCAGTACCAACAACATTTAGTAAAGACAATGGATCAACGACAATTACATTCAAGCGTCCAGGTAATAGCGCATATGCAATCGTGAAAAGTAATAAGACGTTTGCAGATACGACATCACATTGGGCACATGATTCAATTACCATTATGGCGCGCAAATTTGTAATTGAAGGTCACTCCACTACAAAATTTAATCCACAAGCAAGTATTACACGTGGTGAATTTGCTACGTATATTGCGAAGGGGTTAGGCTTAAGCACGAATAAGGCTGGGGCGAAGAAATTCAAGGATGTTAATAGTGATACGGTGATGGGTGGCTATATAGGTGCTGCTGTAGAAGCGGGAATCGTATCTGGTGTGTCCAGCACTTCGTTCGCTCCTAATAGTTACATTACTAGGCAGGATATGGCGTTGATGATGATTCGTGCAGCTAGCTACGGAGGAATTTCTACGACACTATCAAGCTCAGTAGATTCAATTTTGAATGGTTATAGCGATAAGTCACAGTTAAGCGCATATGCGAAGCCAGGGGTTGCTACGGCGATCAACCTAGGCATCATTAGCGGAACAACAACGACGAAGTTATCACCTAAGCAAAACGCAACACGTGCTGAAGGTACGATTATGATTATGCGTCTACTGAAAAAGATTGATTCACTACAATATTAATAAAGCTTTGTTGGCCACTAACTTGCGTGATGCAAGTTAGTGGTTTTTTGGTGCGTTTGGTGGAGGTAGCGGGAGTGAGTTAAAGCAAAAAGTACCTCTAATGTGTCTAGAGAGCTGGCTCGAGAAGCAGACAAAGCAAAAAAATACCACCCATGTGCCCATACGGTGTGTGTCCATCCATGGCACCATACGCCGGGAGACTATCGACCCTTCACGACCTCTACCAAATGTGACAATCTCGCATCAATTGAAAAAACTTACCATGAAGGGAAACTTTCTATTCTCTTTTGTAGTCTAATATAATAGAGAGATAGAATGGGAGAGTAGATTACAAGATGCGTAGATATACAATAAAGCAATTATTTACTAAGAAGAAAGCAATTATGATCATGCTGACGGGGGCGCTAGTTATTACGCCAATCCAGCAAATATTACCATTGGGAAGTAGCCATTACATGAATGTTGCGGACGCTGCAACGAATTCTAATAGTTTAGTAGCAATAGGTGAGAGTATTGTTTCAGCGGGCGTGGTAAGGAAAGAATATACGTTCAAGACAACAAGAAATGCTAAAGCTGTCTCGACTGGCGTTCATGTTATGGAAATCGATCTTAGCAATCCGTATATTTCATTGCAGGCACTTAGTGGAACGAATGGACAAGTAGGCAAGCGAACCAATGTGATGAATATGGCAAGTAATACGGGTGCCATCGCAGCGATTAATGGCGATGTTTTCGTTATGAAAAATGAAGGTACTTCATTAGGCTCGCAAATTATAGCAGGATCACTAGTTGTCAGCCCGTCTTTATTGAAAGGTATGTATGCATTTGGCGTAACAACAGACAAAAAACCGACCATTGATATGTACACATTTGAAGGAAATGTTCAATCAAGTAGCGGTCAAAGCTTCGTATTATCAGGAATTAATCAGTCTACATATTCATCAGATGTAACTGGGGAAACCTATAGCCATTCCAACAAGCTATATATATATACTAGCTCATGGAGCGGGGCACAACGTCCGATTAACTCTGGCACAACGCCAACAGAAGTACTAGTCGTTGATAATGTAGTCCAGGAAATTGTGCAAAATGGTAGCATTACGACGGCAATTCCAAGCAATGGTTATATTTTACGCGGACATAAGGATGCAGCACAATTCCTCGTGACAAATATGACAGTTGGCTCGACGGTAGAGGCCAACTATAATCTAGTATCACAGACGACGAAGCAGAAGGTTGATCCGGCTAAGTTTGAGATGATGGTGAGTGGACATACTTTGCTTGTAGAGAATGGGAAAGCATCGAGCTTTTCTCGTGATATTTCAGGTGTAAGTGGTAGCTCTTACACATCTCGTACAGCAATCGGTTACTCCGCGGATGGCAAAAAGGTATATATGGTTACGGCTGAAAAGTCAGGCGCTAATACAGGGCTCAGCTTGAAGGAGCTGCAGACGGTACTCGTATCGCTTGGTGCGCATAAAGCGGTTAATATGGACGGTGGTGGATCTACGACAATGGTAGAGCGTAAGCTGGGATATTCAAGTCTATCACTCGCTCACGTCACACAAGAAAGCTCATTGCGTAGTGTAGCTAATGGTATTGGTGTATTTACAACTGCTCCTCAGGGCTCGTTGAAAGGTCTAATTATTTCAGGAAGTAATTCAATTTTAATTGGGCAATCCATTACTTTAAATGCGCGGGCCTATGATTCTTACTATAATCCGATCAGTGCAGATGTTAGCTGGTCAAGCTTGAATAGCAATGGAAGCTTATCTGGTGATGTCCTTACGGCTAAAGCCAAAGGAACCGTATCCATCAAAGCTACGTCGGGTAGCATTTCAGCATTGAAAGAAGTGAATGTTGTTGGCGGTGATCAAATCGCGTCATTAGTACCTTCAACTAAGATAGGAACGTTGTCTGCTGGATCGTCATTACCAGTTACATTTAAAGCTACGTTGAAAAATGGTGAGACTCATCAATTAGATGGAAACTATTTGAAATGGGATTTTGTTGGATTTAGTGGTACATTTAAAGATGGAAATATTATTGTGAACTCGGTTAATGCGAATGCAAAGAATGGCTATGCCGTTGCTTCTTATGATGGATTTACGACGATGATTCCGTATAGCAATGAACAAACCGTCAGCAGCGTTGAGAATTTCAATGCAGTAGGCTATGCGATTACGAACCAAGTGCTGCCAGCAGATGTAACAAAGGGGAGCGCTAAGCTAGTAGCAGGCTCTACTTCTGATAGTGTAGATAAAGCATTGCAAATTAGTTATGACTTTTCTGAAGGCACAGGAACAAAAGCTTCTTATGCAAAGCTAGGTGACATAGGTAGAACGCTGTCTCCTAATCTAACAGCATTAGCATTTGATGTGAACGGTGATGGGAGCAATAACTGGCTTCGTGCAGAGATTGTTGATGGCAACAGCCAATTACATTATGTTGATATTGCGAAAAGCGTCGACTGGACAGGCTGGAAAAACATAAAAGTTAATGTAGATACGAGTGCGATGAAGGGCACTATTAAATTAAGAAGAGTATATATGATATCTCTAGACTCAACAAAAGCTGGGCTTGCAAGTTCAGGTCAAGTGACAGTAGATAATATTATGCAGTATTCAAATTCTACAAATACATCTGAAAAGGCGAATACCGTTGTCAAACTATATATTGATAAAAAACAAGCAACAGTTAACGGTAAATCAACTACTCTTGATGCAGCTCCAATATTGAAAGGTAAATATACGTATTTACCACTACGATTTGTAACTGAGCAACTAGGTGCAACATTGGATTATGACAATGCAACGAAAACAGTGAAGGTATTTAGCGGCTCCAACTTGATTCAGATGACAATAGGTAAAAAAGAGTATGTGCTGAATGGTGTTCGTTATGAATCGGATGTCGCACCATTTACAACGAATAACCGTACATTAATTCCAGTGCGACTGTTCTCTGAAAAGCTAGGCTTCGAAGTTAATTATAATCACCTTGAGCGTAGCGTGACTATACAGTAAAAGTATGGTTGTGAGCGCAATTATGATATGATAGGACAAGCAATAAATGTAAAAGGAGTGCCTGGATACGGTGGATCACCACTCAGTCGATATTAATCGAATATTTTCTAATGCGATTAAAGTAATGGAAACTAGCAAATATCAAATCTACGAGGTATGTGAATCTGCTAGAGATGAGCTACGTACCTTGGAGAGAGAACTTGAACAGGTGCTACAGCAAACGGTTCAGGTGATTGAGGAGGT
>DXHF01000038.1 GCA_019113605.1 Candidatus Paenibacillus intestinavium | reverse complement strand
TAGATGGCTATGTTGTATCGATCAGTAAGATACACGGTTGACCGTTCTGCGGGTTAATCGTTGCCTAATATTACTGTTGTCCTTGGAGCGATCGCCAGTCAGTGCTGAGTTGGTCCATAAACTATAATTTTATAGTCTATGAGCCAATTATGTCATTTTATTTCGCATGCTTGTGCATCACATTCAAACTTACTTATACGTCGGTAACCAGCTACCATGTGCTTCGATCAAATCATCACATAGCGCAACAATATGATCCATTGACAACTCCGCAGACGTATGAGGATCAAGTAAAGCAGCGTGATAAATATGTTCCCGCTTGCCAGTAATCGCTGCTTCAATCGTTAATAATTGTGTGTTAATATTCGTACGGTTCAATGCAGCTAGCTGTGGAGGAAGATCACCAATAAATATTGGTTGAACGCCACTCGCATCAACTAAACATGGTACTTCCACACAAGCTTCACTCGGTAAATTCGTTATTAGCCCCGTGTTCATAACGTTTCCACCAATTTTAATCGGAACATTCGTCTCCATCGCTTCCATAATATAAGAACCGTATTCATGTGTGCGTGAATGTTCAAGATGAGCATCATTCATAATCTCATCCCGCTTCTGCTTCCACTCATTAATCTGACTGATGCAACGTCGAGGATATTCATCCAATGGAATATTGAATCGTTCAATTAACTCAGGATATTGCGACTTAATGAAGTATGGATGATATTCCGCACTATGCTCACTAGACTCCGTAATATAGTAACCGAATTTGTCCATAAGTTCATAGCGAACCATATCATGATGCTGTTCTTGTTGCTTCAAGCGAGCAAGTCGCTTAATTTCCGGATAAATATCTTGACCATCCTTCGTTATTTCTAGCAGCCACGCCATATGATTAATACCGGCAATTTTAGATTTAATACCACTATTGTCTATTTCCAAATGCTTCAGCAAATCTTGCACACATACTTGCACACTATGACAAAGTCCTACTGTCTTAACCCCACCATGTGTATTCATTACATTCGTTAATACTGCCATCGGATTACTATAGTTCAAGAATAATGCATCTGGACAAACTTCATTAATATCTTTAGCAAAATCCATCATTACTGGAATGGTTCGCAAATTTCTGAACAAGCCACCAATGCCAATCGTATCAGCAATCGTTTGACGTAGACCATATTTCTTCGGAATTTCAAAGTCTGTAATTGTACATGGGTCGTAGCCACCTACTTGAATTGCATTAACAATATAAGATGCCCCCTTCAATGCTTCTTTACGATTAGAATACGCTACAATCCGACATGAACTTCCGGCCGTTTCACAAATATTTTTCAATATAATTTCGGATTCTTTCAAACGAGTTGGATCAATATCGAATAACGCCAATTCAAAGCCTTGCAATGAAGGTGTTAACATAACATCACCTAGTACATTTTTTGCAAACACTGTGCTTCCTGCACCGAGAAAAGTAATTTTAGACATGGATAATTACCTACCTTTCAAATTGTAAATTAGCTGTTGTTATAAGCATTTCTCCTTTATAATATATCTATTAATTGTAATAACGGATATAGACTTTTCGAATCGATGTATGGACATTTGTAGTTTTATATTTTTCACATTTTACTTTTAGGCATGTGAAATATTACAGATATATAAATAAACCTATGGAGGTTCGACAATGAGTGAGACGCTACAGTTATTGAGTGTGCATACGAGCTTTGATCCTCACATTGACGATATATTATTTGCAGGACAAGCTCAAACAAATGCGTTACATAATATGGGACCATTAATTCATCCTTATTACATTGTGCACTATGTAATAGCTGGTAAAGGTGAGATGAAAGTTGGAGGAAATACGTATTCTCTTTCAAGTGGGGAAAGTTTTTTCATCTTTCCAGGGGAATCTGTACAATATACTGCTCATAAGCACGAACCGTGGCAATATTGTTGGATTGGATTTAAAGGTAATAGATTCAAACATATTTTACAGCGTAGTAACATTTCTACTAAATATCCGATCGTTCATTCTTTATCTACTGAATATATATATCCATTGTTCGAAAGTATTATTTCTCTGCTCGCTTCAAATAAGCTGTATTCATCGTTAGAAGCAAGTGGTCACCTACAATTACTTCTAGCAAAGTATTGTCAAGCTAAGGAACCTATGCAATCACAACTATTTGATCATAAAGCAACCTCAGTGCGACAAATTGAGGAGGCAGTAGCGTATATCGACTACCACTACCCGCAGCCAATTACGATTGAAGAATTAGCTCAGCGGGTTGGCTATCATCGTAGTCATCTTTGTAAATTATTCAAGCAAACGATGGGAATTTCACCTTTAGCATATCTTATTAAAGTCAGACTTGAGCAAGCTCAGTTATTGCTTGCTCAACATATTCCTGTTAATCAAGTGGCTCAAGCGGTTGGTTTTAACGATGCGCTCTACTTCTCCAAGCTATTCAAACGCCATAACGGTGTATCACCTACGGAGTATGAGAAGAAGTATGGGCACTAAGCATATTCCGAAAAAACAAGAAAAAAAGTATTTGATTATTTTTTTATATCATAATAGTATTCGAAATGTAGTAATAATTTACAGTAAAAGGAGAATGTAACTATGAGTCATAGCGTTGAAACTATTCCGCAATCTCGCATTGCCTATGTGCGACAAGTAGGTCCATATGGGCCAACTAACCTTCAAGCAATGGATAAGTTAAAGAAATGGGCTAAGGAGAGAAACATTTACACATCATGTATAATTTATGGAATTTCGCAAGATAATCCACAAACAACACTTCCAGAAAATTGTAGATATGATGCTTGTATTGTAATTTCAGCAGATGTTCAAATTGATAATTCAATTAAAGAAGGTGAACTTTTAG